>NZ_JBHWMB010000010.1:0-117956 GCF_042730015.1 Streptomyces sp. NPDC059957
CACCCCCACCTCACAGGAGACCCGCATGTCCACCGCCCCCGCCACCCCCGCCCGCACCGCCGTCGCCCCCCTGACCACCGCGGACGCCGAGACGCTCGTCGCCGCCGCCACGGCCGCCGCCGAAGCGGCCGGGGTCGCCGTCAGCGTCACCGTGCTCGACGCGGGCGGCCACCCGCTCGCCTTCCGGCGCGACGACCGGGCCGTCCTGATCTCGGGCGAGACCAGCACCCGCAAGGCCTTCACGGCACTGCAGCTGGACGCCCCGACCGCCGATCTCGTCGACGCCGTCCAGCCCGGCGGCCCCTTCCACACCCTGCCCACCGCCCTGGACCGGCCGCTGCTGTTCATCGCGGGCGGGCTGCCGGTCCACCGCGACGGCCGGCTCGTCGGAGCCATCGGCGTCGGCGGCGGAGCCCCGACCCAGGACCACGGGTTCGCCGAGTCGGCGCTCGGCACGCTCGTCTGATCCTCCGCCCGGGTCGCGCGGCGGCTTCCCCCGTGCCAGGTTGGACGGGGGAAGGTTCACGATGCGGCAGACGACGAAGCAGTACGGGCGGAGCCACTTCATCGCGACGGCAACGGTCGCCGCGCTGGTCACCCTTGTCGCCGTCCCGGGCTGCGCGTCCGGTACGTCCGGCCCGGGAGAGGCCCGGGCCCCGGCCGCGGCGACGAGCGGGACGACCCCGACGAGCGCGACGGCCCCCGCCGACACCCCCGTCGTAGCCCCCTCCTCGCCGCAAGCCCCGGCGCCCTCGCCGACGCCCACCTTTCCGCTGTCCACCGCCCCGCGCACCGTCCCGGCCGTACGGGAACACGTGCCGGCCCGCGGCCCCGGCTGGCGGCCCGGCCCCGAGACGCGGGTCGTCGTACCACCCGCCGACAGCGCGGCGCTGGCGGACGAGGGGAAGCTGCTGGCCGGGGAGCTGGGGATCGGATTCGCCGAGTCGGCCACCCCGCGCAAGGGCGACGTGGAGCTGGCCCTCGGGTCGAAGGGATCCGGCGCGCCAGAGTCGTACACCCTCACCGTGCGCGACGGGCAGGTCCGCATCACCGGACCCGACCAGGCCGGGGTGTTCTACGGCACCCGCACCCTCAAGCAGGAGGTGAGGGGCGGCGGTTCGGCCCCGGAGGGCACCGTGCGCGACGCCCCGGCCAAACCGCAGCGCGGGCTCAACCTCGACATCGCCCGCAAGCACTTCACCCCGGACTGGATAGAGGACCGGCTGCGCGAGATGGCCGACCTGAAGCTGAACCAGCTCGGCCTGCACTTCTCCGACGACCAGGCCTTCCGGATCGAGTCCGACACCCACCCCGAGATAGTCTCCACCCCCCACCTCACCAAGGCGCAGGTGCGCGGGATCACCGCGCTCGCCGCACGCCTGCACATCACGGTCGTCCCGGAGATCGACTCCCCGGGCCACCTCGGAGCGGTCCTGCGCGCCTACCCCGCGCTGCAACTGCGCGACGTGCAGGGCAGAGCGGTGAAGGGGGCGGTCGACATAGCGAACCCGGCCGCGGCGAAGCTCGTGGACGAACTCCTGCGGGAGTACCTGCCGTTGTTCCCCGGATCCCTCTGGAACCTGGGCGCCGACGAGTACCAGGCACTGGTCTACCGGGATCCGCAGACCTCCTTCCCGCAGCTGACGGCAGCCGCCCGGCAGCGGTACGGGCCCACCGCCCGGGTGCAGGACCTGGCGACGGGCTGGCTGAACGACCGCGCGGACGTGGTCCGTTCGGCGGGCCGGGCGCCGGCGGCCTGGAACGACGGCTTCTTCACGGGCGGGGTGGGCCAGCCCGCCCGGGACATCCAGGTCGAGTACTGGACGGGCAAGGAGAACGGGGCCCGGCCCCCGCTGGAGTACCTGCGGGAAGGCCGCAAGGTCGTCAACCTCAACGACGAGTACCTCTACTACGTACTCGGGCAGCCGAACCAGTTCACGTACCCCGACGGCCGGCGCATCTACGAGCAGTGGACCCCGCTCGTGCTGCGCGGCACCACGGCCGTGCCCGCACGCTACGCCGGGCAGATCCTGGGTGCGAGGCTCGCGGTCTGGTGCGACCTGGCCGGAGCCCAGACCCAGGCCCAGGTCGCGGCCGGCATCCGGCTCCCGCTCGCCGCCCTGTCCCAGAAGGTCTGGGACTCCCGGACCCCGGCCCTGGACTGGCCGGCCTTCAAGGCCCTGGCCGACCGGCTGTAGCGCGACAGCGCCTCGGAGTCTCGGCGCCTCGGCGTTCCAGAGGCCGAAACCCGCTGGCCGGGCCCCGTCCGCTTTGCTTGGATGCGGGCATGGACGACAGCGCGCTGCCCTCGCCCGAGGGCTTCGAGATTTCCACCGACCCCGGCCGCCTCGACCGGGAGCTGATCCACCGATGGCTGTCCGAGGACGCCTACTGGGCGCTCGGGCGGAGCCGGGAGAAGCAGGACGCCGCCATCGAGGGGTCGCTCAACTACGCGGTCTACGACGCCGTGTCCGGCCTCCAGGTGGCCTACGCACGCGTCATCACCGACCGTGCCACCTTCGCCTGGCTCTGCGACGTGTACGTGGACCGGGGCGTACGGGGCAAGGGGCTCGGCACCGCCCTGGCGGGGGCGGTACGGGACCACCTCGCCCCGTACGGGCTGCGCAGGATCCTGCTGGCGACCGCGGACGCCCACGAGGTCTACGCGAAGGCCGGCTTCGAGCCGCTCGCGGCACCGGGGAAGTGGATGGCCCTCGGCGTGCAGTAGCTCGCGGGGGTGCCGTCTACCAGATGGAGTTGACCCACTCCGGGTGGTCGATGAACGGGTTCCGGTTGTGCTGGTAGGTGTCGTAGATGACCTGGTTGCGGCGCTGCTCGAAGGCGTCCGGCGGGTCCTGCAGGTTCCACTGCTTCAGTACGCTGATCTTGCCGAAGAGGGGCGCGCTGCCGTTGTTGACCTTGTCGTTCATCTCGAGGTCGGCGAAGCCGTCACCGCCGGCGTAGCGCACGGCCATGTAGAGCAGCATGCGGGCGACATCGCCCTTGACCGCGTTCCGCGGCTCGAAGGAGTCGGCGTCGGTCAGGCTGCCGGGGGCCTCGGAGACCGGACCGCCGCCCAGGTCGAAGTCCTTGTTCCCGCGGGTGCTGTTGACGGTGACGTCCTCGGGCCTGAGGTGGTGCAGGTCGGTCCCGGGGCCGGTTGCGGTGCCGAAGTCGCCGTGGCTCTTGGCCCAGACGTGCTCGCGGTTCCAGTCGTTGACGCCGCCGCCGTTGGTGGACTTCGACTGCGAGCGGCCCGAGTAGAGCAGGATGACGTTGTTGGAGTTCGCGGGGTCCTGATCGGTGTTCTTCAGGGCGTTCCACACGCCGTCGTAGTTCACCTTGGACTGGGTCTTGATGATGTTGTAGAGCGCCGTCTTGAGCGCGGCACCCGTCTTGCCCTCGGCGGTGGCGTAGTAGGTGTCGACGGCGGCGGAGGCCGAAGTCACCGTGGGGGAAGCCTCGTTCTGCTGGCCGGCCGAGGCGGAGGCCGGGAGCAGTATGAGGGACACGGCCGCGAGGCCGGCAGCCCAGGGAGTAAGGCGCGAGATTCTCATCACGTGGGGGGTACCTCTCCACACGCACCGCTCCCGCCCGGGGAATTGGCGGGGCATCAGGTGGCAGAGCTGAGACTCACATTGTCATGTGCCCTACAGGTGAAAAGCACGTGTCGGGAGGCGGGATTTTCTACGCGCGTCATGCGGGGGATCCGTGTGGGTGATTCGTGCGGGTGATTGGCGCAAGAATCCCTATGCAGGGGCGGGCGGTGCGGGCACGGTAACGGAGGCCACACCGTGAACAGCCCTACCAGGAGCAGCCCATGGCACCGAAGATCCTCATCGTGACCGGCGACGCGGCGGAGTCTCTGGAAGTCCTCTACCCCTACCAGCGCCTGATCGAGGAGGGCTACGAGGTCCACATCGCGGCGCCGGCGGTGAAGAAGCTGCGGTTCGTCGTGCACGACTTCGAGGACGGCTTCGACACCTACACCGAGAAGCCCGGCTACACCTGGCCCGCCGACATCGCCTTCGCCGACGTGGACCCCGGGGAGTACGCGGCGCTGGTCGTACCCGGCGGACGCGCCCCGGAGTACCTGCGCAACGACCCCGAGGTGCGGCGGATCCTGGCGGCCTTCGCCGGCTCCGACAAGCCGATCGCACAGATCTGCCACGGCCCCCTGATCACCGCCGCGGCCGGCGCCCTCGACGGACGCCGGGTCACGGCGTATCCGGCGCTGGAGCTGGACATGAAGGCGGCCGGAGCCGAGTTCGAGGACTCCGAGGCCGTGGTCGACGGCACGCTGGTGTCGGCCCGTGCGTGGCCCGACCACTCCGCCTGGATGCGGGAGTTCCTGACCGTCCTGCGCGTCAAGGCCCCGGTTTCACAGGGGTGAGCTTCGCCGTCCCCTTGTGAAAGATCCTGACCGGGGACTGCCGGGACGCCATCGATGTGGTGGGGTGTGCGAGTCAACCCACCTTTTGCGCACGGCAGTTGAGAGGGTCAGTCATGACGGGAAGCATAGGGCGACGCGGGTTCATCGGTGCGGCCGCGGCGCTGGGAGGCGCCGCGCTGGTCGGTGCGGGGGCGCCGCTCGCCCAGGCGCAGGAAGCCCCGGCGCGGCAGGCGGTCCGGCAGCCGCGGCCCGACACGGTGGCGATCCCGGCGGGCTTCCAGCCCGAGGGGATCGCCGTCTCCGCACACGGCACGGCCTACACGGGCTCGCTGCTCGACGGTTCGGTCTACCGCTTCGACCTCGCCACCGGCGCCGGGCGGATCATCACCCGGGGCGAGGGCCCCATGTCGGTGGGGCTCAAGCTCGACCCGTACGGCAGGCTGCTGGTCGCGGGCGGCGCCAGCGGGCAGATCCGGGTGGTCGACGCCCGGGAGGGTCGGGTTCTGGCCACCCACCAGGCCGCGACGGGCACGGCCTTCGTCAACGACGCCGTCGTCGGCTGCGGTGGTGCCTGGTTCACCGATTCCTTCGCGGACGTCCTGTACTTCCTGCCCCTGGGCCGGGACCTCTCCGGCCCCGGCGCGGCGCCCCGGGCCCTGCGGCTCGGCGGCGAGTGGGATCCGGTCCCGCCCGGCGGTGCGTACTGGGGTGCCAACGGGATCGAGCGGACCCCCGACGGTCAGGCCCTGCTCGTGGTGCACGACACCGCCGAGGCGCTGTTCCGCGTGGACCCGCGCACCGGCGCCGCCACCCGGACCGTGCTCGACGGCGGCTCCGTGCGCAACGGCGACGGGCTCGTGCTGCACGGGCGGACGCTGTACGTCGTACGCAACTGGGCCTACGCCGTGGACGTGTTCACCCTGAGCGGGGACGGCCGCCGGGCCCGCTTCGTCAAGCAGATCACCGACCCGCGCTTCGACGAGCCGACGACGGCCGCGGTGTACGGCGGCCGGCTCTACGTGGTCAACGCCCGCTTCGACGCCGACTGGTCGGACCCGGCCACCGCCTCGACGGTCGTCAGCTGCCCGTTGTGATGGCGGGCGCGGCCTCGTACTTGTAGTCCGGGCCGAAGTTCCTCTTCACGGCCGCTTCCCAGGTGCCGTCCTCGACCATCTTGCGGAGCGCGTTGTTGATCTTGACCTGGAGCTCGGTGTTGCCCTTCTTCAGGCCGATCCCGTAGTTCTCGCTGCTCAGGCTCAGCCCGATCAGCCGGAACTTGCCCTCGTTGCCCTTGCGGGCGGTGTAGCCGGCCAGGATGGAGTTGTCCGTGGTGATGGCGTCGACGAGGCCCTCCTTGAGGGCGACGACGCATTCGGAGTAGCCGCCGAGCTCCAGGAGGCTCGCCTTGGGGGCCAGGTTCTTCCTGACGTTCTCCGCCGAGGTCGAGCCGGTCACCGAGCACAGCCGCTTGTTGGCGTTGTCGAGGTCCTGGGCCTTGGTGATGGTCGCGTCGTCGGCGCGGACCATCAGATCCTGGTGCGCGAGGAAGTACGGCCCGGCGAAGTCGACCTTCAGCTTGCGCTTCTCGTTGATCGAGTAGCTGGCCGCCACGATCTCGACCTCGTTGTACTCGATGAGGAGCTCGCGGTCGTTGCTGAGGACCTCCTTGAAGGCGATCCGGTCCTTCGGGTAGCCGAGCTCCTTCGCGATGTACGTCGCCACGTCCACGTCGAAACCGGTGAAGCTGCCGTCGGGCTCCCGCATGCCGACGCCCGGCTGGTCGAACTTGATGCCGACGGAGAAGGTCTTCTGGTCGTCGTCACTGCCACACGCCGATGCGGTCAGGGCGAGACCGACCACTGCGGCGATGGCGCCGGCCTTGGGAACCTTCATGCTGCACTCTTTCCTGGGGTACGCGGATACGCGGGGTCGCGGGCGAGCCGAGCCGCGCGGGAGCGCGCGGAGCGCACCGGGACCGGGCCGGGGCGCGGGGAACCGCGGAGGCTGGTGGACGCGTATATGAGGAAGCTAGGAACTCGTCGGGCGCAGTGTCACGACATCTGAGCAAATCTTGAGGGTCACGATCCGGAATGGCGGCAGATCCTGCGGCGGATCCGGCTTTGAACGGGAGAGGAGCCGGTCAGGTGGGCAAGGGCGGGGTACGGGTCGAGGGGAACGCACTGCTGCTGGGCGAGGGGGCGCAGGTCCGTTTCATGCGGACACTGCGGCTGCCGGAGACCGGTACGCACAATCTGCCCCCGGGGCTGGGTGAGTTCCCGCTGCGGCGGGTGGAGGACTATCCGGACACGGTTCCGGCGGACTGGCCGGCCAAGGGCGGGGTGATGCTCCCCGTGTACCTGCGCGAGGCGATGTGGCTCAGCTTCGGCGGGACCCGGGAGCCCACCGCGCTCCAGGTCGGGGTCGGCAAGGTGTGCGCCGTCTCCGGCGAGCGGTGGACGGGCGTGCTCGGGCGCCGGCCGCAGAACTACCTCGTGCTGCCGCGCCAGCCGTGGCTGGACGGGATCAACTCGGGCACGGGTACGGTCCGCCAGTTCGTCGCCGTCCCGCTGGGGCTCGGCGCCACCGTGGAGGGCCAGGTCACCGGCGAGGAGACCGTCGGCGGCGTGCAGCTCCAGGCCTTCCCGCTCGGCGCGAAGGCGCTGGAGCGGTGGCGCGAGGAGGAGCGGGCGCGCGCGGCCGGTCCCGGCCGGGCCGGCGCCGTGCCGTACGGGATCCTGCCGCCGGGCGGCCATCCGGGCGGTCACGCGGGCGGCGGCTACGGAGCGGCACCGGCGATGCCCCCGGGGATGCCGATGGCCATGCCGGCGCCGATGGCGGCCCCGGCGCCGGGCGGGCCCGTGGGAGGGCCTCCCGGGGCGCCCGCGGCCCCGGCAGCGGCCACGGGCCCGGAGCGGCGGTCGAGCGGCGGGCCGGCCCCGCAGGCGGCGCGGGCGATGGGGCTCGGCGTCGGCGGCTCCATGCGGCAGGAGGTGTACCGCGACGACCGCAAGGCGAAGGACTGGGCGGCCGAGCCGGCCGCGCGGGTCTTCATCCACCTGGTGACCCCGCCCGAGTGGCGCCGGATCACCGGGGAGGAGCCGCCGCCCTCGCCGGTGGACCGGGCCGCGTACACCAAGGCCGGGCTGCCGTGGTTCGACTACTACGACGAGGACGGCGCCGACCTCGCTCCCTCGGGCACCCTCGGCCAGGTCCAGCCGGTGGGCGAATGGGTCGGTGCCGACGAGGCCCCGTGGGCGGAACCGGCCCCCGGTCAGGTCGCACCCCTGGGGAACGGGCCCCGGCCGGGCAAGCCGGTACAGGACGGCGACTGGTAGCCGCCCCCGCCGCCCCCGCCCCAGCCCCCGCCGGCCCGGCAGCCTTCGCCGGTCCCCGGAACTGGCCGGGAACGTACGGTCGTTCGAGACGCGGGCCGGGACCCGTGACAGCATGGGAGGGCAACACACGGTGGTCGGAGGGGGAGTTCGGTGAGTGGAGTAAGCAAGGGCCTGGCCAAGGTGGAGATCGCGCTGCGGTGGGATCCGAGTCCGGCGGGAGCGCCCGTCCACGACCTCGACCTGCTGGCCGCGGTGTACGCCGCCGCGGACCCGTACGGGGAGCCCGTCCACCTGGTGCACTTCGGCAGCCGTGCGCCCGACGGCACCATCACGCTGAACCGGGACAGCAGGACCGGGCTGGGGCTGGGCTTCGACGAGGTGATGACCGTCGAACTGAACCGGATCGCCGACGCGTTGACCCGGGTCGTGGTGGGGGTGGTGATCCAGCGGCCGGGCGGCGGCCCGGCGCTGACCTTCGCCGACGTCGCGGGCAAGGGGCTGCGGATCCGGGAGGGCTACACCGATCTCGTGGTGGACGACCTCACGGGCTTCGCCGCGGCGAGCGCGGTCACGGTGGCCGAGTTCACCCGCGACGCCGCGGGGGTCTGGTCATTGGACCCGGCCCTGCGGGGCTTCGACGCCGACCCCGAGGAGTTCGCGCGGGCGATGGGCGCGGCCCGGAGCTGAACCGGCCGCGCGCGCCGGAGCGCATGCGCCCGGGCGGTCCGGCCGAACGCCGCACGGACCGGTCGGCGGCCACTCCGCGAGGGAGTGCCCGCCGTCCGGTCCGGGGGCTGCGCCGCCACCGTCCCCACGAGGCAGCGCGAGCGGGTCGCCGCCCGGTCATCGGGGACGGCTGCCCGCTGGTTCAGGGGGTCCGGTCGAGGGGGCCGGCCCGTTCCGTCTCCGGCGGTACCGCGCCCAGCGCGGGCAGCAGACAGGCGTCGACGAACCGTACGAGGTACTCGGCGTCGGCGTAGCGCCCCTCCAGTACGGGCCGGATGCGCAGCACGCCCATCAGCTGCGCCGGCAGGAACTCCACCGCGGGGTGCCCCGGGGCGAGCTCGCCCCGCGCCACGGCCCGCGCCAGGATCGAGTCGAACGCCGCCAGCTCCGGCTCCACCAGAGCCCCGCGCAGGGCCGCCTTCAGCTCCTCGTCGCTCAGCACCGCGTGCCCGAGGGCCTGCATCAGCCGGGTGTCGCGCCCCGAGGTGCAGGCGGCGATCCGGGCCGCCTCGCGCAGGTCGCCCGCCAGGGTTCCGGTGTCCACCGCGGCGAGGGTCCCGCGCCGGTCCGCGCGCAGGGCGGCGGCGACGAGCTGCGGTTTGGTCTTCCACTGCCGGTAGAGCGTGGACTTTCCGCAGGTGGCCCGGGCGGCGATCTTCTCCATGGTCAGCGCCTCGTAGCCGTCCTCGCGCAACTGATCCAGGACGGCGTCGTAGAGCTGCTGCTCCCGCTCCGGTGTGATCTTGGAGCGGCGCGCGGGGGCCGGGACGGCTTCCGGCGTCGGCGAGGTCATGGGGCGGCTCTCCTCGGTGCTGCGTGCTGCGTGCTGCGTGCTGGTGCTGCGTGCTGGTGCTGCGTGTCACGTGGTCGCTGATCGCGGCGGCGATATTCCGTCGCGCCGCAGCGGGCTCCAGTGAAAGTCTACGGGAACGCGAGCGTATCGGTACACACTCGTATCGATACGAGAATGTATCGATACACTGGTGTGTCGATTGTGAGCCGCGTAGCTGTGTACAGGAAGCGAGACCGGGGGATGACCTCCCACACCACACCCGTCGGAGCCGGCACCGGGCCGGGGGTCCGTCGCCGCCTCATACGCGAGCTCCTGCTCGTCGTGGGCCTCTTCGCCGTATACAAGTGCGGCCGTACGCTCTCCACCGGCCGCACGGACGAGGCCTTCCGCAACGCCACCCGGATCTGGGACGCCGAGCGCACCCTGCACCTGCCCGACGAGGGCACGGTCCAGCGACTGCTCCTGCACGGCGACGCCCTCGTGCACACCGCGAACACCTACTACGCGACCGTGCACTTCCCCGCCACGGTGCTCTTCCTCGTCTGGCTCTACGTACGCCGCCCCGCGCACTACCTCTGGACGCGCCGGGTCCTGGCCGTCCTGACCGGCGCGGCCCTCGTCCTCCACCTGGCCTTCCCCCTCGCACCCCCGCGGATGCTGGGCGCGTCCCACCTGATCGACACCGGCCAGGTCTACGGACCGACCGTCTACGGGGCCGCGCCCGCAGCCGACACCATGGCCAACCAGTTCGCCGCCATGCCCTCCCTGCACTTCGGCTGGGCGCTGATGCTGGCCCTCGGCATGATCGCCGCGACCTCCTCGCGGTGGCGCGCCCTGTGGCTGCTGCACCCGCTGGTCACCCTGCTCGTGATCGTCGGCACGGCCAACCACTACTGGCTCGACGCCATCGTCGCGACGCTGCTCCTCGGGGCCGCCCTGCTGCTGGTCCCGCGCCCGGTCGGCCGTTCGCTCGTCGCCCGGCGGAGCGTGCCGGGTCAGCGCGCGGTGCCGGTGCCGGTACCTGCCGGGGCGGGGGCGGGTGCGGGCCGGGGTGCGGCATTCGCGGACCCCATGAACCCCAAGAACCCCGTGGACCCCGTCGACCCCATGAATCCCGGTGACCCCATGGCGCCAGTAGGAGCAGTCCGGTGAACTCCACGCTCCTCGCCGTCCTGCTCTGCCTCGCCGCGGCCGTCACCTACGCGGCCGCCGCCGTGGCCCAGGAACGCCTCGCCCGCCGCGGGGTCGCCCGCAGCACCGCGGCCCTGCTCGGCAACGGCGCCTGGTGGTGGTCGGCGGGCCTGAACGCCGCCGCCGCACTCATGCACGCCGCCGCACTGCGGTACGGGCCGCTCACCCTGGTCCAGCCGCTCGGCGCGCTCACCCTCGTCGCCGCCGTACCCCTGGGTGCGCGCGGGGCCGGGCGGCGGGTCGTGGCCAGCGAGTGGCGCGGGACCCTGGCCACCGTCGTCGGCCTCGGCCTGCTCCTGGTGCCCGCCTCCGGCCCGTCCCCCGACGAGACCCTGACCCTGGCCGAGGCGCTCGCCGTCTCCGGGGCCACGGCCGCGGTGATCATGCTGCTGACCGCGCGGAGGGACGCCCGCTCGGGGCTGCGCCACGCGACGGCGTCCGGGCTGGCCTCCGCGGCCGCCTCCGCCCTGACCCAGACCGTCGCCGTGGCGGGGGGCCGCGGCGGGTCCCTGCTCAGCGTCCGGGTCGTCTCGGTGGCGCTGCTCGTGGTGGTCTTCGCGGTCGGCGGGATGCTCCTGTCCCAGCGGGCCTACCGGGGCGGCCTGGGCGCCCCGCTCGCGGTGGTCAACCTGACCAACCCGCTGGCCGCGGCCGCGATCGGGATGATCCTGCTCGGCGAACGCATCCAGGGCGGGGCGTTCGGGGTCCTGCTGGCCGTGACGGGAGCGCTCGCGGCGGCCCGGGGCGTGCTGTTGCTCACGCGGACGTCGGCCCAGCAGACGGCGGCGCCGCCCGTTCCGGCTCAGGCCGCGCCGATGGCCGGTGTGGCAGCATGAGCCGCATGGCTGCCGACGACGGTTCCTTCCTCTCGCTCCGCTCCAAGAGCTCGGTCCTCTCCATCGGTTCGGTGGGCTCCGTCCTCTCCATCGGATCGGTCGGCAGCGTGCTGTCGGTCGGCTCGATCGGCTCGGCCCTGTCGGCCGCCTCGGTGGGATCCGTACTGAGCGCGGGCTCGTTCGCCTCCGCCCAGTCGACGTGGTCGGTGCTGTCCTGGCGCTCCCGCGGCGGATTCCTGGCGGCGGGGACGGCGGGCGCCGCGGTCCTGGGCCTGGTGGCGGTGACCGCGCTCAGGTCCGTTCCCGTGCCCCGGCGCAATGCCTGAGAACCGTTTCCCCAGTTCACGCGTCTCCCTCTCTGAGACCTGAACGGACGTCGCGCGCACGACGACGCGCGCACATCGAAGCGGAGTGACTGGGCATGGGCATCATCGGCTGGATCATCCTCGGACTGCTGGCGGGCGGAATCGCCAAGGTCCTGCTGCCCGGCCGTGACCCGGGCGGCCTGATCGGCACCACCCTCATCGGCATCGCCGGCGCCTTCACCGGCGGCTGGCTCTCGGCGAAGTTCCTGGACCGGTCGATCCAGAACGACTTCTTCGACCTCGCGACCTGGGGCTCCGCCATCGCGGGCTCCCTCGTCCTCCTCATCGCCTACCGCCTCATCTTCGGCAACTCCCGCAACTGACCGCCGGTCCGGGGGCCGGGGTCAGACCTCCATGTAGGCCACCGTGCCGGTACGGCGGGCCGCGTCGATCTCCCGCAGGCGCGCGAAGTTCGAGGGGCTCATGAGCGCCTCCCACTCCCGCACCGAGTGCACCCGTACCTCGCTGTGCTCCTCGGGGTCGAGGACGATGGCCGCGATCTGTTCGTCGGTGAGGGTGCCGCCGTCGAAGAGGAACCCGATGTGGTTCGCGGGCCATTCCTCGCCCCGGTGGGCGATGAACTGCGTGCCCAGCAGCTTCCGCTCACCCTCGAAGACGATGCCGGTCTCCTCCAGGCACTCCCGGAGCGCGCACTCCCAGGGCGTCTCGCCGGGGTCCATGTTCCCGCCCGGCCACTGCCAGGTCTCCGTGGAGTACGTCGCACGGAGCTGCACCGGGCGGCCGGCGGTGTCGGTGAAGTAGAGGCAGGCGTAAGCGGTCGCCCGGGCGATGGTCTTGACGTACTCGGCGGGCGGGAGCCATACGGACACCGTTCCACCTCCGTCCGGGCCTGCGCCCCTCGGAGACATCGGGCAGGCACACTACCCACGCCGCGCACGGCCCACGCCGGGTACCGCCCTCGCGCGCCCGTGCCCGCGCTGCCCACGTCCCGGTACGGGTGCACCGGCGTCGGTGGCGGCGCCTACGATGACCGGCCATGGACAGCAGTGAGGCCGGCAGACGGTTGATCGACGGGCGCTTCGAACTGGAGCAGCCCCTGGGCAGTGGCGGGATGGGGACGGTGTGGCGCGCCCGCGACATCGCGCTGGACCGGGAGATCGCCCTCAAGGAGGTGCGGCCGCCGGACCCGGCGACCGCCGCCGCGCAGCCCGGGCTCGTCGTCCAACTGCGCGAACGCGCCGTCCGCGAGGCCCGGGCCCTCGCCCGGCTCGCCCATCCGAACGTGGTCACCATCCACCACATCGTCGAGCCCGAGCCGGGCTCCGACGGCCATCCGTGGATCGTGATGGAGCTGGTCAGGGGCGGCTCCCTGGCCGACCGGCTGGAGCGCGGGCCGCTACCGGTGGCGGACGTGCTGCGCATCGGGCTCGACCTGCTCTCCGCGCTGCGGGCCGCGCACGCGGAGGGGGTGCTGCACCGCGACGTGAAACCGGCCAACGTGCTCCTGCGGCCGGGCGGCTCCGCCGTGCTCACCGACTTCGGGATCGCCGCCCTGCACGGCGCGACCGGGCTGACCTCGACCGGAGCACTGATCGGGTCGCCGGAGTACATAGCCCCCGAGCGGGCGCGCGGCGCCGAGGGGCTGGCCGCCTCCGACCTGTGGTCCCTCGGGATGCTGCTCTACGTGGCCGCCGAGGGGGTGCACCCGCTGCGCCGGGCCACCAGCCTGGCCACCGTGGTCGCGGTGCTCGACGAGCCGATCCCCGCGCCGGTCCGCTCCGGCCCGCTGGGACCCGTACTGGAACGGCTGCTGGTACGGGACCTGGCCGTGCGGCCCGACGCCGAGGAACTGGAAGCACTGCTCCGCCGTGCGAGCAGTGCTCTCGGCGGTGCGGCCCCGGTGCCACCGCCGGTCGCCCTCGGGAGCTTCGGGCCGGCGACCCCGGCCACCGGTCTCGCCATGGGCCCCGCACCGGCATCGGCGGCGACGCACGCGCAGCCGCCGACACGGACACCGTTCGTCCCGGGCGCGGGCAACCCGTACGCGTCCACCGTCCCCGTGGCCTTCCCGCCGCCGCCCGCCCCGCGCCGGCGCCGCCGGCCCGCGCTGCTCGCCGGGCTCCTCGTGGTGGTCCTCGCCGCCGGGGTCGTCGGCCTCGTCAACTGGCTGCCCGACGGGAACGCGGGCGGCGACGCGGGCAAGAGCGGCGACACCAGCTCCTCGGCCGCCCCGTCCGCTTCCGGACCGGCCTCCCCGGCCCAGGGCACCGCCGTGGCCCTGACGCCCGCCCCCACCCCGAAGGCGAGCATGCCGAAGCCGGCCACCCCGCCCAAGGGCAGCCTGATCGACCCGGCCAACATCCGTACCGCCATCGAGGCGTTCAAGCAGCAGACGGGCACCACCACCTTCGTCAACATGAGGGTCTACGACGAGTACGTGCTCGCCGACATCCCCACCGCACCCGGAGCCAGGACCGTCGACTCCTGGCAGTACCGCGGCGGCGTCGCCAAACGCACCGGACCGTCCGGCACGGTGAAGCCCGGCGAGCCGCTCATGGACATGGCGGCGCTCGACTGGGACGCCCTGCCCGCGCTGATGGCCGAGTCGACGAAGGAGCTGGGCGTCGACAACCCGAGTTCCCGCTACCTCAACGTCTCGCCCTGGATGGCCACACCCGCGGTCCGCCCCTACCTGAACGACGAGTACGGACAGGGTGGCTACGTCCTCGCCGGCACGGACTTCAAGGTCAAGAAGGTCTACCGGAGCTGACGGCCGGAGAAGCGGAGAACCACCACCATGCCCAGCTGGCGCAGCACGCTCACGGCCGCCGGGATCACCGGCCCCCGGCTCCGGGCCGACTACACGGACGCGGCCCGGAGGGTCCTGCGCCGGGAACCCGCGCCCTACCTCGCCCTGCGGCTGCTGGCCGCGCCCGAGCTCGTGCCCTGGCTGGCGGCCGGGCTCGCCTTCATGAACCGGGTCGACGACGTCGCCGAGACCGGCACCGCCGACCGCCGGGCCGCCGGCCTCGCGGAGCTGGGCGCCGAGGTGCGCCGCGCCCTGGAGACCGGGGACAGCCCCGACCCGCTGCTGCGCGCCTACGCCCACGCCGTCGACTCCCGCGGCCTGCCCGCCGATTGGGTGTTCCGGTTCCTCGACGGCGCGGCAGGCGAGGAGGCGGTCTTCGACGGGTTCGCCGCCGAGGAGGAGTTCCAGGCCTACCTCGACGCCTACGCCTGGCCCGGAGTGCTGGTCTTCACCGGCCTGCAGTACCAGGGCGGGCCCGACGCCGAACAGGCCGGGGGCTGGCGGCGGTTCGTCGACGCCGCCCAGCGGGTCGACTTCCTCGCCGACCTCGCCGGGGACCTGGCGGCCGGCCGGCTCTGCATCCCGCGCGCCCGTCTCGCCGAGCACTCCGTGACCCGGGCCGACCTCGAACAGGCCCGGGACACCCCGGCCGTGCGGGACTTGCTCGCCGCCGAGTGCGGGCGCGCCCGTACCGCGCTCGCCGCCGCCGACGGCATCCTCGACCTCACCGCACCCGGGCTGCGCGCGGTCGCCGCGACGATGACGGAGCTCATGGAACACCAGCTCACGGAGGTGGAGAAGGCCGGCGCGGGGGCCCTGCGCAAGGACGTCGGCTACGGCTTCACGGCTCCGCTGCGCACCCTGGTGCGCGCCCGGGCACGCAGGCCCCGTAGCGCCGCCTGACCCGCGCGTTCGGGGCCGGAGGCACGTGAGCACCACCCCGCTGCGCTGTCCGTGCACAATTGGATAGCTGTGCTCTCCAAAGAAAGGTCCAAGGGATGCGGCTGGCGGAGTTGAGCGAGCGCAGTGGCGTCTCCACGGCGACCATCAAGTACTACCTGCGCGAAGGGTTGTTGGCGCCGGGACGGAGGGTCAGCGCGACCACCGCCGACTACGGCGATGAGCACGTGCGGCGGCTGCGGCTGATCCGCGCGCTGATCCAGGTCGGCGGGATTCCGGTGGCCAAGGCCCGGGAAGTGCTGGCGCACGTGGACGACGAGTCCCTGGGCCGGACGATCCGGATGGGCGCGGCACTCTGGGCGCTGCCGCAGGGGCCCGAGTCGGACGACGAGGACCCGGCGGTGGTCACCGCGCGGCAGGAGGCGGACCGGCTGCTGGAGATGCTGGGCTGGTCGACGGCCCGGGAGGTGGGGGCCCTGTCCCCGGTCCACCGCTCCCTCGTGCTGGCGGTGTCCACCCTCATCCGGCTCGGCTATCCGTGGGGCGCCGAACTGATGGCTCCGTACGCCGAGCTGATGTACCAGGCGGCCGTGCGCGACCTGGACTTCATGGAGGCGTACCCCTCCGAAGCGGAACAGGTGGAGATGGTGGTGGCCGCGGCCGTCCTCTTCCAGCCGGTGCTGAAGGCCCTGCACCGGCTGGCGCAGGAAGAGGAGTCGGCACGGCGGTACGGGCTGGAATGAGGCGGCGGCGCGGACCGGCGCGACGGGGCCGTTCCCGTCGTGCACGCCTCGGTGGAGGTGAGCGAGCTGGGAGCGGCCTACCGCAAGCTGGTTCAGTAGGGGCCGTTGACGTTGTCGATCGAACCGTAGCGGGCCGCCGCGTAATTGCAGGCGGCCGTGATGTTGGCGACCGGGTCGTAGGAGTCCAGCGAGGTGCCGGGTACGTGATAGGCCTTGAAGGTCGGGTCGATGACCTGGAGGAGCCCCTTGGAGGGGATGCCGGCCGCCGCGTTGGAGTCCCAGTTGTTGATGGCCAGCGGATTCCCCGAGGATTCGCGCATGATGTTGCGGTGAATTCCTTCGTAGCTTCCCGGAATTCCGTGCTGGGCCAGGACGTCGAGCGACTCGCGGATCCAGCCGTCGAGGTTGTTCGCGTAGCCGGTGGCGGCCTTGGCCGCCTTGGCGGCAGCGGGGGCGGCGGCCGTGGTGAGCTTCAGCTTCAGGCCCGGGCGGATGGCCGAGGGGTTCGCGCCGACGATGGCCTTGTTGGCCTCGTAGAGCTTCTGCCAGCCACCGCCGAGGGAGTGCTCGGCCGCGATCTTGCTCAGGGTGTCGCCGCTGACCACGGAGTACGTCGTGGGAGCGACGGTCGCCTCGGCCGCCCCGGCCGTGGTCGCGCTGATCAGCGGGAGGGCCAGCGCCGCACTGCCCGTGCCGGCGAGGGCCAGCTTGCGGGTGAGTGCGTTGTGCTGCTTCGGCCGGCGGTGCTTTCCCTGTGCGGGCATGGCGCAATTCCTCACGTGGGGGGACGGAAGAGCCCTGGCGGAGGCCGGATTCGGCAGCTGACCACCTGGAATGAGGTGACCGTAGGCGAGCCCTGCGGGCCGGAACAAGACATGAATTCGCCCGGGAGATCAACTTCCCGCATTCGGCCCGGCGGATGACCTTGGAAAGAGGTCGGGGAATTCCCGAATATCCAACCGGGAAAAGGGAATCGTCCCGCGCGGGGGAATGATGTTGACGCCGTCGGCGTGACTCACATCACGGGCCCGCGGCCGACGGGTCAATCCGGGCAAGTCGCCCGTCGCCGGGGCTGATTCGGGCGAGCCGCCCGTTGGCGGCGAATCGCCCATCATGGGTCAATCAGCCCTCGTAGGTGATGGTGCCGTGCTCGTCCATCGCGGGGTGGATCCTGGTCGGTCCCTCCCCGTTCTCCTCCTCGTCGGACGGCCGCGGCCCCTCCGGCCCGTCCGGCCCGATCCGCACCAGCCGACGCATCCGGACGACCAGCAGCTCCCGGCCGTCATCGAGGCGCACCGCGTTCGCTTCCCCGGCTGTCCGGAACTCCGCCGCGGCCTGCTCGTACCCCGCCCGCCGGGCCCGGGGCAGCTCGTGCAGGGCGGGCCAGAGCCAGGTCAGGATGTGCACCAGCGCCCTGCGGGCCGCGTGCGGGCTCGGCAGCACCGCGGACGCGGGCTCCCAGCCCGCCGCGGTGCGCTCCAGTACCCGGTAGGCGGTCGGCAGCAGCACGGTCCCGGCGTGGGTGTGGAGCGCGCGCCGCGAGTCCGCCCGCACCTCGGCCGGATAGCGCGGGCTGCGGTAGTGCAGGCCCATCAGCGCGAGCCGCTCGGAGGCCTCCATGACGCTCACCGCCGCGATGTGGTCGATCGCGAAGCCGACGTCGACCTCCGGGTCCCGGGTTCCGAGCTCCCAGTCCCGCACGGCCGGCTCCGGGTCGGTGGGCCGGGGCGGCTCCGGTCCGTCCCCGTCGGTGTAGACGATCTCCTCGCACCGCACCACGCGGTAGCGGGTGCCGGCCGCGGTGACCTCGTCGACCGCCTCCGTCTCCAGCCGGGCGACGGCGGCCAGGAGCTCCCGGCGGACCGCCCGGTCGTCCGCACCATCCTTGGCCCGGAACCACAGGGCGGAGTTCAGCCGGTCCCGGGCGTCCTGCGGGAACCCGCACGTGACCGGGGTCGACACCTGCCACCGGTGCCCGCCGCCCACCTCCTGGGAGGCGATCCCGAAGAGCGGCCCGCGGATGATGCAGTGCGCGTACCGCAGCGCGGCGTCGGAGGCGTCGGCCTCCTGCGCGGCGGCCACCGGATGCTCCGCGGGCTCGACGTTCATGGAGAGGTGCTCGCGCCCGGGAGGTACCTCGCTGCTCATGGCGAGCATTCTGGGTGCC
The DNA here is from genome assembly GCF_042730015.1 of Streptomyces sp. NPDC059957. Classification (NCBI taxonomy): domain Bacteria; kingdom Bacillati; phylum Actinomycetota; class Actinomycetes; order Kitasatosporales; family Streptomycetaceae; genus Streptomyces; species Streptomyces sp. NPDC059957. Next base: position 18,220 of record NZ_JBHWMB010000010.1, read on the forward strand.
CTTCCCGACGGACCGCCGGACCATCGTCAACTCGGCACCGAACGGGCGAGGTTGTGGTAGCAGGCCGGTCGATGGGCGGATCAGGGCAGCTGCGCCAGTTCCCGCAGGGCCGCCGCGACCGCTTCGGTGCTCGCGGGCAGCAGGGGGAGGCGTACGTCCGGGGTCGGGATGCGGCCCTGCGCGTACAACACACCCTTGATCACTGCCGGGTTGGGCTCGGCGAAGAGGGTGGCGGAGAGCCGGGCCAGCGCGTGGCCCAGTGTGCGCGCCCGGTCCGCTTCGCCCGCCCGCCAGGCGGCCGCGAGTTCGGCGAACCGGGCCGTCGCGACATGGGCCGAGGCGAGGACCCCGCCCGACGCGCCGAGCGCGAGGAGGGGGGAGAGGAAGGAGTCGTCGCCCGCCAACACCGCGAACCCGTCCGGCAGATCACCGAGCAGTGCCACCGCTTCCCCGTCGAGCGAGCCGACCGCGTACTTCACCGCCGCCACCCCGGGCAGCGCCCCGACCTCCCGCAGCAGGGCAGCGTCCAGCGGCTGCCCGGTCCGGTACGGGACGTGATAGACGATCAGCGGTACGGGGCTCACCCGCGCCAGCCGCTCGAAGTGCGCGAGCACCCCGGCGGCGGAGGGTCGTACGAACGCGGGCACGGTCACCAGCGCGGCCCGCGCCTCGGGCCACCGCTCCAGCCGGCCGAGCGACTCCTCCGCGGCCCGGGTCCCGCTCGCCCCGGCGCCCACCGTCAGCGCCGCCCCGCGCTCCCGGCAGACCCGGGCGCAGACGTCGGTGACGAGCTCGCGCTCGGCCTCGTCGAGGGCGGCCGGCTCGCCGGTGGTGCCCAGCGCCACGATCCCGGTGGCCCCAGCGTCGAGCACCTCGTGTGCGAGTGCCTCCAGGGCCCCGGCGGCGACCTCGCCGGCGGCGGTGAAGGGCGTGATCAACGGTACGTGGATCCCGCGCGGGGCGTACGGGCGGTGTGCGGCGGGGGAGGGGGCGGCCGTGCTCGCTGTCTGCGTCATGCGTCGAGCCTGGCCCGCTCCGAGCATCGAATCCAGTTCGCATTTCTTACCTGAACCGTAAGCTGATCCGATGCTCGATGTACGACGCCTGCGCCTCCTGCGCGAACTCGCCCGCCGGGGGACCATCGCCGCGGTCGCCGAGGCGCTCTCCTTCAGCCCTTCGGCGGTGTCCCAGCAGCTCTCGGTCCTGGAACGCGAGGCCGGTCTGCCCCTGCTGGAGCGCACCGGGCGCCGGGTCCGGCTCACGCCCGCCGGCCAGAACCTGGTCCGGCACGCGGACGCCGTGCTGGAACAGCTGGAACGGGCCGACGCCGAGCTCGCGGAGGCGCGCGGCGGACTGGCCGGAGCGCTGCGGATCGGCTCCTTCCCCACCGCGACCCGGGCCATCGTCCCCGCAGCCCTGGCCGAGCTGGCCCGCCGGCACCCGGGACTGGAGCCGATGGTGTCCGAAACCGACCCGGCGGCGGTCGCACACGCGCTGCGGGCCGGGGACCTGGACGTGGCCCTGATCCACGCGTACGACTTCGTCCCCGCGCCGCAGGAACCGGGGCTCGCCACGGATCCGCTCTACCGCGAGGCGATGTATCTGGCGACCCCGACGGCGTGGGCCCCTTCGGAGCGGGCTCCGGCGGCGCTGGCTCCGACGGCGTGGGCACCCGGGGCGGCGGGGGAGGCCGCAGGTCCGCCTGCCGCGGCCGAGGCGGGCGGTGTGGGCGGAGCCGGGCAGCGCGCGTTGCTCCGTACGCATGCCGACGAGCCCTGGATCACCGCCACACCCGGCACGCTCTGCCACGCCATGACCGTGCGGGCCTGCGAGGACGCCGGGTTCATGCCGAGGATCCGCCACCAGGTGGACGAGTTCGCCACCGTGCTCGCCCTGGTCGCGGCCGGCCAGGGGGTGGCAGTGGTGCCGCAACTCGGGATCACCGGACCCGCGGATCCGGCCGTCGCACTCACCCGGCTCGTCATGGAGCGCCGTACCAACGTGGCCTTCCGCAGCGGCGCCGCCGCCCACCCCGCCGTGGCCGCCTTCAGCGCGGTCCTGCGTGCGGCGCTGCCGCCCGAACTGTCCGGCCAGCACCTCTAGGCCGTCCCTTCCGGACCCTGCCCTGCCCGGGCCGCCCGCCGCCGCGTGAGCCGCCTCACCGGGGCGCGGGGCAACTCCCGCACACGGGACAGCGCGTGTACGTTGGCGGGACCGGCGGAGCCCTCTCGGGGCCTCCGGCGAAGTCGACGAGACCGTGATCGAGATCGGGGTAGCACGTGACGCATCGCGTACGAGGGGTCATCGCCAGGAGCAAGGGCGCACCGGTGGAGACCACGACGATCCTCGTGCCCGACCCGGGCCCGGGCGAGGCGCTCGTACGGGTCCAGGCCTGCGGGGTCTGCCACACCGACCTGCACTACCGGGAGGGTGGGATCAACGACGAGTACCCCTTCCTGCTCGGCCACGAGGCGGCCGGGGTCGTCGAATCGGTCGGCCCGGACGTCACCTCCGTCGCGCCCGGCGACTTCGTCGTCCTCAACTGGCGCGCGGTGTGCGGGAGCTGCCGGGCCTGCAAGCGCGGCCGCCCCTGGTACTGCTTCGCCACGCACAACGCGACCCAGCCCATGACCCTGGAGGACGGCACCCCGCTCTCCCCGGCCCTCGGCATCGGGGCCTTCGCCGAGAAGACGCTGGTCGCCGCCGGCCAGTGCACCAAGGTGGACCCGGCCGCCTCGCCGGCCGCCGCCGGGCTGCTCGGCTGCGGGGTGATGGCCGGCCTGGGCGCCGCCCTGAACACGGGCAACGTCGGGCGCGGTGACTCCGTGGCGGTCATCGGCTGCGGGGGCGTGGGCAACGCCGCCGTCGCCGGGGCCAAGCTGGCCGGAGCCTCACGCATCATCGCCGTGGACCTGGACGACCGGAAGCTGGAGTGGGCGCGGGGGCTCGGCGCCACGCACACCGTCAACGGCGGTACGCAGGACGTGGTCAAGGCCATCCAGGAGCTGACCGGCGGCAACGGCGCGGACGTGGTCATCGAGGCAGTCGGCCGCCCCGAGACGTACAAGCAGGCGTTCTACGCCCGCGACCTGGCCGGCACGGTGGTGCTGGTGGGCGTCCCGACGCCGGAGATGCAGCTCGAACTCCCGCTGCTGGACGTGTTCGGACGCGGCGGCGCCCTGAAGTCCTCCTGGTACGGGGACTGCCTGCCCGAGCGGGACTTCCCGCTCCTCATCGACCTCTACCTGCAAGGCCGGCTCGACCTCGACGCCTTCGTCTCCGAGCGCATCGCCCTGGACGGTGTCGAGGCGGCCTTCGAACGGATGGAACGGGGCGAGGTGCTCCGCTCGGTGGTCGAGTTCTAGCCACCTGGCCACCCCTGGCCGTCTGACCACTTGGGGCCGCCGCACTCACCCGTGGCGGCCCGCCCGCACGCCCGGCTCCGCCCGCACGCCCGGGCTCCGCCCGCACGCCCGGGCCGAGCCCCGCGTGCCTTGACCAAAGGCAGACGTCACCGCCGATGACCGACCTGAACCGAGCACCCGATGCCGACGCCGCCCGCACGATCGCGGCCGAGGCACTGGGGTGCGACCCCGGCCCCATGACCACGGCCGAGAGCAGCTCCCATCACGTGTACGTCGGCGCGGACGTCGTCGTGAAGGTCATCGACGCCGCGTCCCACGCACGGCTGAACAGGGAGATCGCGCTCGCACCCCACCTGCCGGCCGGCCTCACGGCCCCGCTCCTCGACAGCGGGGTCCACCGGCTGGAGGCGCGAGAGGTCCGCTACGCCTGCTACGCCCGCGTGCCCGGGGAGGCTCCCGGCATGGGCATGCCGGGTGTGGACGGCGCGACGGCGCGGGCGTTGGCGCAGGAGGCGGTCGAGCGGCTCGGCCGACTGCACGCCTGGGTGCCCGAGGGCCAGGCCGACCGGACGCTGCGAGAAGCCCTCGACCACGGCGGGTTCACCGGGCAGGCCGCGCTGATCGCCGAAACCGAGGGCCTCGCCGCAGCCGACCGGCTCGGAACGGTACCGTCCCATCTGCTCCACGGCCTGAGGGCGATCGCGGACCGAGCGCCCCTGCTCGCCCGCGCCGTCGTCCCCGTACACGCGGACTGCCACTGGGACAACTGGCTCGCGCACGGCAGGAGCGTGACGGCCCTGCTGGACTTCGAGTGGGCCCGCTTCGGGGAACCGCTCGACGACTGGTTCTTCCTGGCCCGGTTCAGCGGCCCGCACATGGAGACCGTTCTCGAGGTCATCGCCCGTGCGACGGAGACCTCTGCGGAATCCCTGCGGGCAGGCTGCGAGGTCCGCGAGGCGACCCACCTCGCAGCCGACCTCCGCATCGGACTGGAACACCCCGATACGCACGCGCGCATGGCCGCGGACAGGCTCCGCTCCCTCGAGGAGCTCATCGTCGGACGCTACTGGTGGCGCCCGACCCCGTGATGCCAGGTGCCGCTCCCGGCTCCCGGCTACCGGCTACGGCAGGCGGCAGGCGGCAGCCAGGAGGCACGGGGGCTCTCGTAAGCTGGGGCGGGTCCGCCGTCCCGGTTCGCCCCCACCCACCGGCCCCGTGACGGCTGCCGCGTACACCACCGCACCGCGCCGACCCCTGGGACCTCCCGTGACCCCCGTGACCCCCGTGACCTCCGAGATCGCAGCCGCCGGCAGCTATCGCCAGCCCGGTGTCGTCCTCACCGACCACCACTTCGGCGTCCCGCTCGACCACGCCCGCCCCGACGGCGAGCGGATCGACCTGTACGCGCGCGAGCTGGTCGCCACCGGAAAAGACTCGGAGTCCCTGCCCTGGCTGCTCTACCTGGAGGGCGGACCCGGCTTCGGTGCCCGCAGGTTCGTCGGCCGGCAGGCCTGGCTGGAGCGGGCCCTCACCGAGTTCCGGGTGCTGCTGCTCGACCAGCGCGGGACCGGCCGCTCCACCCCGGTCAACCGGCAGACCCTGCCACTGCGCGGCGGCCCCGCGCAACAGGCCGAGTACCTCGCCCACTTCCGCGCCGACTCCATCGTGCGCGACGCCGAGACCATCCGCCCGCTCCTCACCGGCGGCGCGCCCTGGACGGTCCTCGGCCAGAGCTTCGGCGGCTTCTGCGTCACCCACTACCTCGGCGCCGCCCCCGAGGGGCTGGCCGCCGCCCTCATCACCGGCGGGCTGCCCTCCCTCGACGCCACCGCCGCCGAGGTGTACGAAGCCGCGTACCCGCGCGTCGAGCGCAAGAACCGGGCGCACTACGACCGCTACCCCATGGACGTGGAGCGGGCCCGCCGCATCGCCGCCCACCTCCTCGAGCGTCCGGCCGAACTCCCCGGCGGATACCTCCTGACGGCCGAGGCCTTCCAGTCCCTCGGCCTGCTCCTTGGCGGCTCCGACGGCAGCCACCAGCTGCACTACCTGCTGGAGGACGCCTTCGTCCCCACCCCGGACGGGCCCGCCCTCTCCGACGCCTTCCTGGAGGCCGTGCACGCCCAGCTCTCCTTCGCCGGGCACCCCCTCTACGCCCTGGTCCACGAGGCGATCTACGCCCAAGACCCGGGCGCGCCCACCGGCTGGGCCGCCGAGCGGGTCCGCTCCGGCCACCCGAGCTTCGACGCCGCGAAGACCCTCGCGGGCACGGAGCCGCTGTACTTCACCGGCGAGACCATCCACCCCTGGCACTTCCGTTGCGATCCGGCGCTCGCCCCGCTGCGCGAGACCGCCGAACTGCTGGCGGCCCGCACCGGCTGGACCCCGCTGTACGACCGGGCGCGGCTCGCCGCCAACGAGGTGCCGGTGGCCGCGGCCGTCTACCACGACGACATGTACGTGGACACCGCGCACTCCCTGGCCACCGCCGGGGCGATCCGCGGCCTGAAGACCTGGGTGACGGACGAGTTCGAGCACGACGGGGTACGTGCCTCGGGCCCGCGGGTCCTGGACCGGCTCCTGGCGCTCGTACGCGACGAGGCCTGAGCTCCCCGGACCGGAGGGAGTCAGGGGACCGGGACGCCCGTGCGGAGGAAGTACAGGCCGATGAGGTGTCCGCCTTCGTTGAAGGTGACGCGGAAGTCCCCGGCCCCGTGCTCCATCTGGAGGGGCACGGTCACCACGGACCCGTGGACGGACGTGACCTGCCGGGGGTCCCCGTGCGACCGGTAGGGCCCGAACTGCTCCTGGTAGTCCTTCCAGGACTGCGCGAGCGCCTCGGGAGTCGCCTGGTGCCGGAGCGTTTCGTCGAAGCGGGCGGACACGGCGGCGAAGTCGCCCCGCACCACCTCGTCGAGGGTGTCGAGTGCGAGCCGCTCGTCATCGGCCTGCCCCGGAAGGGCCGCCGGGACGGCAGGGGCCGAGACCTCCACGGGCACACCGGACCGGGCCGCAGCGGGCAGGGAGCCGTTCGTCAGCAGCACGGCGCCGGAGGCCAGTAGGACCGCCGGCACGAGGCGAACGAGGCGAACGAGGAGGCCGGGCCGCCGCTTCGCGCCGCGCGTGGTGTGGTTGTCCGACAGTGGGACCATGGCTTCCTCCTTCGGAACGCCACCCTTCATGCTAGGGCGCCCCCACAGCGGTCGCACGTCGGCTGCCGGAGGCGCCGCGGGTGCTCAGACACCCGGTTCGGGCGGCTCCACGAAGGCCCGGGTCAGGTGGGCGGTGGCCAGCAGGGCGCGGCGGCGGACGGCCAGGGACAGCAGCTCCTCCCGCGAGGCGCGGGCGGCGGCCCGGTCGCGTTCGTGGGAGTACGGGACCGCCGGATCGGCCAGCTGCACGGCGTGGACCAGTACGTCCCCGGTGACCAGCACGTCCCGGCCCCCGCCGCCGGGCCCGGCCGCGCCCTCCACCAGCACCGACTGGTGGCCGGGCGTGTGCCCGGGTGTCGGCAGCAGGGTGATGCCGGGAGCGAGCCGGTGCTCCCCGGTGACCTCCTGGAGCTGTCCGGTGGCCCGCAGCGGGGCAACCGTCCAGTCCCACACGGGATCCGCCCGGTCCAGGGCCGCCACTTCCGCGCTCTGTACGAGGTACCGCGCATCGGGGAAGAACGGCCGGCCGGCCTCGTCCTGGGTCCAGCCGGTGTGGTCCTCGTGCAAGTGGGTCAGGACCACCGACTCCACGTCGCCCGGCGCGATCCCGGCCTCCGCGAGCGCGGCGGGCAGCCGGCCCGGGACCGGGGCCCAGCCGGCCGCCGGGCCCTGCGACGGGCCGACACCCGCGTCGACCAGCACCCAGCGGCCGCCCGGCCGGGACACGGCGAAGCACCGGAAGTCCAGCCGCCAGGAACCGTCCGGCCCGGCCGCGCCCGGGTCCAGCTGCGCGGCCCGCTCCCAGGCGGCGGCGCCCGCCCCGGGGAACGCGGTGACCGCGGGCTCGAAGAACGACCCGGTGGCATCGAGCAGGGCCACCACCTGCCCTTGTGTCCCCATTCGCCTATTGTGCGACTCATGAACGAGCAACTGCAGGGGCCTGCCCCGTTGGAGCCCATGCCGACCGACTGGCAGCGTGCGCTGGCCGTTGTGGCGCACCCGGACGACCTGGAGTACGGCTGCGCCGCGGCCATCGCGGACTGGACGGACGGCGGCCGCGAGGTCGTCTACCTGCTCGCCACGCGCGGCGAGGCCGGCATCGACACCATCGACCCCGCCGCGTGCGCCCCGCTGCGCGAGGCGGAGCAGCGCGCGAGCGCGGCCGTCGTGGGGGTGCCCACCGTGGAGTTCCTCGACCACCGCGACGGGGTCCTCGAGTACGGTCCGGAGCTGCGCCGGGACATCGCGGCCGCCATCCGGCGCCACCGCCCCGAGCTGGTGATCACGATGAACCACCGCGACACGTGGGGCGGGGCCGAGGGCGGCGGCTACTGGAACACCCCCGACCACAAGGCGGTCGGCCGGGCCACCCTGGACGCGGCGGGCGACGCGGGCAACCGCTGGATCTTCCCCGAACTCCTCACGGAACAGGGCCTGGAGCCGTGGAACGGGGTGCGCTGGGTGGCGGTGTCCGGCACCACGACGCCCACGCACGCGGCCGACGCCGGTCCCGGGATGGAGAGTTCGGTGAAGTCCCTGATGGAACACAAGGCGTACATCGCGGCACTGACGGACGAGGACCCGGAAACGTACGTACGCTCCTTCCTGACGGGCAATGCCCAGCAGGCGGCCGCCCGGTTCGGGGGCCGCCCGGCGGTGCCGTTCGAGGTCTTCCCGCGCTAGGCGGACACGCTTAGGGTGTCCGCGTGATCGACACCCTGAGCACGGAAATCGCGGAGGGTGAGGAACGGATCCGTCTGCACGTCGCGGACGGGATAGCCGAACTCACCCTCTGCAGGCCGGAGAAGCTCAACGGCTGGAGCTGGGAGTCCACGCGCCAGCTCGGCCTGCTGGCCGACCGGATCCGCTTCGACCCCGCCGTACGGGTGGTCCTGCTGCGGGCCGAGGGCCGGGCGTTCTGCGCGGGCATCGACGTGACGGCCCCGGGCGGCGCGATCACGGGCGCCTCGGGGGCAGAACGCAACCGCAACTACTACGAGGGCATCCGCTGGGTCCACGAACGCTTCGCGGTCCTGGCCCGGCTGCCGCAGCCCGTGGTGGCCGCGGTGCAGGGGTACTGCCTGGGCTTCGGCTTCGAGCTGGCCCTGATGGCCGACATCCGGGTGGCGGCGCAGGATGCCGTCTTCGCCCTGCCCGAGGCCCAGTTGGGCGTCGCGGTGGACGCCGGCGGGGACCTGCGCATCGCCCGCGAGGCGGGCGCCGGCTGGGCCAAGTTCCTGGCGCTGACCGGCCGCCGCATCGACGCCCGGACGGCGGAGCGCCTGAACCTCGTCCAACAGGTCGTGCCTCCCCAGGAGTTGGAGAAGACGGCCCGAGCGCTCGTGGCGGAGATCGCGGCCAACGCCCCGCTTGCCGTCCAGGGCATCAAGCGCGCGATCGACTCCTACGCGGACGCCGCCCTGCCCGCGGCCCTCGACCGGGTGGCGATGACGGCGGCCCTCACGCTCACCTCCGAGGACTCCCGCGAGGGCTACACCGCCAAGGCGCAGCGCAGGCCCCCGCACTTCACCGGAGGCTGAGCACGGGCCGTACGGAGAACGCCTCCCACGCGTCCTCGCCCTCCGGGCCGTACACGAACTCCGCCATCGCCGGGTTGCGGTTCGCCGTGGCCAGCGTCAGCCACGCCCACAGGTCCCCGTACCCGCCGCACACGGACTCGCCGCCGTCCCCGCCGTGCACGGCGCCCGTGTCGCCGCCGATCTCGGCGGCGTAGGAGTCGTACGCGATGCGCAGACCGAAGGCGTTGGGCTCGCACCGCGGCCCGCCCGCGTCGCTGCCGTAGGACGGTTCGCCGATCGGGCAGGTGTCGCCCCACCGGAAGAGGGTGCGCGCCCCGGCCCCGCAGGCGTGCTCCCACTCGTCGGCGCCGGGCATCCGCAGCCCGAGCCCCGCGAGCACGGCGGGCATGTCGGCGGGGGGCTCGGTGAGCGGCTCGTTCGCCACGGCCATGAACGCCGTCGCCAGGGTGACGGTCCGCGGCGGGCTCAGCAACTCGGCGAGGTGCGCCTTGAGATCGGGGCCGTACCCGAACTCCTCGGCCAGGCTCTGCTCGAAGTCGGCGGTCTGCTCGGGCGTCGGCTCCCAGGCATCGAGGTCGAAGCCGAGGCGGACCGTTCCCCCGGGTATCAGGGCGAACTCCCGCCCGTCCCGCTCGACGAACACGCGGTGCAGCGGGCCGCCGAGGTGCTCGACGGCATCGATCAGGCTCACCCGGCCGTCCACCGACTCGGCGGCTTCCCGGGCGAACCGGTGGACGTCCGGCAGGGCGAACGAGCGCCACCGGTCAAGGGTCAGATCAGCGTGGGACATGCGGTCCATGATGCCCCGGACCACTGACAGCCCAAGGCGAGGACGCGTGCTCAAGCGCCCGTCGTGGAGCCGGGGCGGATGATCATCAGCACGGTGACCGTTGCCCACAGCAGGTTGAAGACGCCGGTGAGCGCGGCGAGGCGGGCGGCCGACCGGATGCCGGGGCCGGGGCCGGAGCCGGGGGCATGCGCGGAGCCGGGGGCCTGCGCTGCGTCGAGGGCCCGCGCTGCGTCGAGGGCGCTGTCCTGGGCGGGCAGGATCAGCAGCGCCAGGGCGGCGGCCGCCGCGGTGGTCAGGACGATCGAGGTGATCAGCCATCCGCTGCCGAGGACGCCGAGGCTGCTCGCCGTGGCGAACCCGAAGACGGGAACCGCGACGCCGACGCCGGCGTACACGCGGCAGATGCGGTGCAACGTCCGCAGGGTCGCGAGCGCCTCGCGGTCACCGGGCTCGCTGTGGGCGTGCCGCATCGCCTTGGGGAACATGCTCGCGGCGACGGCGACCGGGCCAATGGCCAGCACCGCGGCCAGAACGTGCAGGGACAGGAGGAGTTTCGCCATGGTCAGTGCTCCGTCGCCGCGCGGACGGGGCGGCGCTGTCCGGTGACCTTCGCGGCCGGAAGGCGCCCGGCCCTGGACGTGCCGGTGAGGGTGTCGCCGTCGACCGTCACGGCGAAGGCCAGGTTCAGGCGCACGGGCTTGGTGACCGACTGCTTCCAGGTGAGCCGGTCGCCGTCGAGGGCGATGTCGCCGAGCGGGACCTCCTCTCCTGCCCCGTGGGCGGACCCGGTCAGGACACCGGCCTCCCGCAGGAGTTCGACCACGGCTTTGATCCTGCCGATGGGGGTGGAGATGGACAGATCCCAAGTGCCTTCTACGGACATGCTGCTGTTCTTCCTTACGAATGCGATGCGGTGCGGTGGTGAGGTGAGGTGGGGTGTGGGGGCGGGCGGTGTGGTCAGAGGGAGGCGGGCACCGGGCCCGCGTTCCGCCAGACGGTGCCGCGTCGTTCGTAGGCGAAGAGCTCTTCGACGGCGTGGGCGATCCGGGGGCCCACCTCGCGCTCCAGCAGGTACAGGCCCAGGTCGAGCCCGGAGGTGACGCCGGCGCCGGTGACGAGGTCGCCGTCCTCGACGACGCGGGCGCTCACCGCGTGGGCACCGGTGGCATCGAGCATGTCCAGGCCCATGTGGTGGGTGGTGGCATGGCGGCCCTCCAGCAGGCCGGCCATGGCCAGGACGAGCGAGCCGCCGCACACCGCGCCGACCGTGACCTCGGGGTCGTCCATCGCCGCCTTCAACAGGGCGGGCAGCTCGGTCGTCAGGGCGCGGCCCAGCAGCACCGGGATGAACTCGTCCTGCTGCCATTCCCCGGCCCCGGCCCCGGCCCCTGCCCCGGCGTCGCAGTCGGGGACCTCGCCGGGCCCTCCCACGCGACCCGAGGCGCCCGGGACCAGGATCAGGCCCCCACGCCGGGGGTCGAGGGCGCCGGTGGCGCGCAGCGCCAGGCCCCCGGTGCCGCTGACCACCTCGCGCGGACCTTCGGCGGAGACCAGTTCCACACTGACCGCGCCGCCGGAGGCGGCACCGCCGGCGTACAGCACCTCGTAGGGGGCGATGACATCGAGCGGGTCGAAGCCGTCGAACAGAATGATCTGGGCATGCACGGAGCGGGTTCCTTCCGGTGCGGAGGCGTCCGGCCGACACCGGATTCGCTCCCGACGCTAGTCGGCTGCCAACCCACCTCCCAGTGGCATTGACGACACCTTCCAACGGGATATCGCCACGCGTATCGACGTGGCTCTGACCTGGCAAGAACCGGAGGATTAGCGCTGCCGAGACCAGTACGCTCCATCCGCGGAGGGGTATCTTCTGGCCATGCACACCATTGCCGTCCTCGCGCTGGACCGGGTGATCCCCTTCGATCTCGCCACCCCGATCGAGATCTTCACCCGCACCCGCCTTCCGGACGGGCGCCCCGGCTACCAGGTCCGTGTCTGCGCCGAGGGGCCGGAGGTCGATGCCGGTACCTTCACCCTGCGCGCACCCTGGGGGCTGGAAGGGCTCGAGGCCGCGGACACGATCATCGTTCCCGGCATCGCCGACCCCACGGCCCCGCTCGCCCCCGCCGTCCGCGACGCGCTGCGCTCGGCCGCGGCGAACGGCACGCGCATCGCCTCCATCTGCTCGGGCACCTTCCCCCTGGCCGCCACCGGTCTCCTCGACGGCCTGCGCGCCACCACCCACTGGATCGCGGCCGACCTACTGGCCGCCACCCATCCGGACATCGAGGTCGACCCGGACGTCCTGTACGTGGACAACGGCCAGATCCTCACCTCGGCCGGCGCCGCCGCGGGCCTGGACCTGTGCCTGCACATGATCCGCCGCGACTACGGCTCGGCCGTCGCCGCCGACGCCGCCCGCCTGGCCGTCATGCCCCTGGAACGCGAGGGCGGACAGGCGCAGTTCATCGTCCACGACTACGCGCCCACCCCGCAGGGGTCGACCCTCGAACCGCTGCTGGTCTGGCTCCAGGGCAACCTGGGCTCCGAGCTCACCCTCGCCGAGATCGCCGCGCACGCCGGAACCAGCACCCGGACCCTGATGCGCCGCTTCCGGGACCAGACCGGCACCACCCCGCTCCAGTGGCTCCACCGCGCCCGCATCCGCCAGGCCCAGCACCTGCTGGAGACCACCCGCCACTCCGTCGAACGCATCGGCGCCCAGGTCGGCTTTGGCTCGCCCACCGCCTTCCGCGACCGGTTCAAGAAGACCACCGGCGTCAGCCCGCACGCCTACCGCCGCAGCTTCAGCTGACGCGGTCCGTCACGCGCAGCCCCGTCGGCCGACCAGCCCCGTTACTCCTCCAGGTGCAGCAGGGCGAGGGCGCGGGCCGATACCGTCGGGAGCGGATCGCGGCCGTCCTCGGCGGCCCAGTGTTCGAGGGCGACGGTGACCGCGTCGATGAGTACGGCCGCCAACAGGCGGGTCTCCAGGGCTGCTTCGGGTCGGCCCGTACGGGCGGCGAGGACCGGGACCAGGCGGTCCTGCATCGCGCGGGCGGCCGCCAGCCAGCGCAGCCGGATCTCCGGGACGCGGCTCATCACCTGGATGAGGCGGACCGTCTGCCCGGGTTCCTCGTAGCGCGCGCCCGCCGTCGCGATGGTGAAAGCGGCCTGCGCGGCCTCGGTGAGGGGCTCCGTCGCGGGGCGCAGGGCGAGCTCCTCGACCAGGGTGGCGACCCCGGCGGTGAGGACCGGGGTCAGCGCGTCCTCCTTGGCCGGGCAGTACCGGTAGAAGGTGCGCAGTGAGATGCCGGCCTCCCGCGCGATGTCGTCGACCGTCGTCGCCTCGTACCCCCGCTCCGAGAACAGTGCGGCCGCGGCCTCCGCGATCTCGTACCGCGTGGTCTCCCTGCGCCGCTCCGTCAAGGACGGGCGGCCCGTACTCGCCGTGCTCACCGCAACACCTCCAGGGGTAGATGGGGCCAATGTGCCACACGATCGCACTGTGGCATGTCGTGCCATGAAGGCGTACCGCGCCAGTTATGACTCGTACCCACCTCGTCACGGGCGCCGCCTCCGGCATCGGCCGGGCCACCGCCGACCGGCTGCGCGCCCGGGGCCACACCGTCATCGGCGCCGACCTCAAGGACGGTGCCTGGTGAGCGCCGAGCGGGCCGGGGACTGCGGACCCGCCGTGACCGCCCGCGAACTCGTCCGGACCGCCGTCGTCCCGGCCGCCCCGGACGCCGTCTGGGAGCTCGTCGGCCGTTTCGGCACGCTCGACGCGTGGCACCCGTACGTGCCGAAGGCCGTCATCGAGGGCGGGAGCGGCCCCGAACAGCCGGGAGCCGTACGGGACTTCAGCATCGAGGGGACGGTCGTCGCCCGCGAGGAGCTGCTCGCCCGGGACCCCGCCGCGCGCGCGTACTCGTACGTCGTGGTGGAGAGCCTGCTACGGGTGTGGCCTGGCCGCGCTGCGCGGGCGCTTCACGGAGTGAACGGCCCCCGTCCCAACTGCTCGCGCACCGGCACCACTTCGGGGTTGACGAGGGAGCGGCGCTGCCAGTTCGCCCCGTCCACCACCAGGGTGTGGCCGGTGATGAAGCGGGCGTAGGGGGAGGCGAGGAAGGTCGCGGCCCAGCCCAGTTCGCGCGGTGCGCCGACCCGCAGGGCGGGCTGTCTGGTGTCCTTGTCGTCCGGGGCGGCCCGCTCCAGACCGCCCCGGATGTCCTCGGTCATGTCCGGGTGCGGGAACAGTCCGGGGACCAGACCGTTGATCTGGATGCCGTACGGGCCCCACTCGACGGCGAGGGTCTCGACGAGGTTCTTCACCCCCGCCTTGGCGGCGGCGCTGTGCGCGTAGCCCGGCCCGCCGGTCCAGGCGTACGAGGCGCCGATGTTCACGATGGACCCGGCGCTGCCCGCGGCGAGGTGGCGGCGGCCGAACTCCCGGGTCACGAACCAGGTGCCGGTCAGGGTGATGTCGACGACCGCCCGCCAGGCGTTGGGGGACAAGTCCTCGGCCGGGCAAGGAAAGTTGGCGGCGGCGTTGTTGACGAGCACGTCCGGGACGCCGCCGAGGGCCGCCCCGGCCGCGTCGAAGACCTCCGCGACCCGCTCGGGGTCGCGGATGTCGCAGACGGCGGCCGTCACCCGGCCCGCTCCGGGCACGGCCGCCAGCTCTTCCTGAGCCGACTTCAGCTGCTCGATCCGGCGGCCGGCGATCACCAGATCCGCGCCGAGCCGTGCGAACTCGGTGGCGATGGCCTTGCCCAGCCCGGTCCCGCCGCCGGTCACGAGCACCGCCCGGCCGGTGAACGTGCCGGGCGGCAGGGCGGCGGAACCGAGCGGCGGGGGCGCGGGCAGACCGCGCAGAGCGTTTTCCATGGCGCCATCGATAGCGTGCGCACGCTCAGATCGCCATGGTCACAACACCGGCTCCGGCTGGAGCTCGTGGCCGGGCCCTACGGCTGTGCCCTACTGCTGGGCCCTACGGCCGGGCCCTACGGCTGTGCCCTACTGCTGGGGCAGGTACGCCTGCTTGCTCGCGCAGGTCCAGATGACCGGCCTGAGCTTGCCGTTCGCGTTCACGGCCGATCCGCCGACCCGGTCGCCGTCGGAGACGGCCTCCGCCGTGCTGGCGCCGTTCGCCGAGAGGCGGGGGAGCGCGAGCACCGGACCGGCGCCGGGCCACAACTGCGCCTGGTCGGGCAGGGTCTGCGATTCCGGGTGGAACTTGGCCGTGCCGACGCTCACCCCGGTCGTCGGGCTGATCGCCTCGAAGGTGCCGTACGGGTGCGTGTTCAGCACCCCGGGGGAGGAGGCGGGGCCGGTGTGCGGCGGGGTCCAGACGAAGGGCTTGTACTCGTACCACGGGCCGAGCCAGTTGTAGCCGACGACCCGGCCGCTCTCGTCCATGTCCTGCACGTAGCTGTCCTCGAACCCACCGCCGCCGCTCGGCGCCAGGGCCCGGGCCGGCGAGCCGTCCGCGGGCCAGATCAGCGGATAGTTCCACCACTTGTGCTGGCCCGTCTCGGGCACCTCGTAGTCCTGCTCCGCCAGACCCAGGACGTCGCCCGCGGTGTTGACGGCGGTGACCATTTTGATGCGCGTCCCGGGACCGCTGTCGGCGGGCAGCGGGAGCTCGCGCACCTTCAGGCCGTCCTTCCAGACCGTGCCGATCCCCTGCGGGGTCGTGGAGACGACGTATCCGGCGTCGTTGACATCGGCCTCGATGTCCGGCCAGCCGCTCCCCGGCAGCGGGGTGACCGCCGCGTCCCCGGCCCGGTAGGTGAAGAGGTAACCGGTCTCGCCGGTCACCCGGCCGAGCATCAGGCCGTTCTTGTTGACGGCGATCAGCTCGCCCGTGCGGGTGGAGTCGGCCAGCGGGACCCGGTGGAGCCTGGTGCCGGTCCAGTACACCGGTTTGTTGCCGGAGAAGCCGACGGAGAGGTTGCCCGCGCCCAGGCCCAGGACCCCCTGGGTCGCGCTCTCCGGGAAGTAGGCATCGGGCGCCAGATGTCCCAGTACCTGTATCTTCGGCGTGCACTTCGCCTCGGCGGCCGTGGCCGGGCCCGCCGCGGTGACCAGACCCGCCAGGACGGCGGCGGCAGCGGTCGCGGACATGCTTCTTCTCATGTGGTGGTTCCCCCTGGACTTGTGCTGTTCCCCGTTAAGTCATGACACGTGCACGCCACATGCTGCCCGAATGTGTGAGGGAAGTGGCCTGATTTGCGGGAGTGGTTGAGGAGGTTCCGGGTCCGCCGGGTTCCCGGCGGGTCCGCGTCGGGCTCTCACGGGATTCCCGCCGGGTCCCCGCCGGGATTCCCGTCCGGATTCCACCCGGTCCCAGCGGTTCACAGAGACGCAAGCGACCGCTTAGTATGCCCGCGAGGCGTGGTTCCCGTCGGCGGCTGGAGGCCCCGGATGCAGGCATGGCGAGTACACACCCCCGGCGAGCCCCGCGAGGCCATGCGCCTCGAAGAGGTGCCCGAACCGGTGCCCGGCGAGGGCGAGGTGAGGCTCAAGGTGCTCGCCGCCAACGTCAACTTCCCCGACGCGCTGCTCGTGCGCGGCCAGTACCAGATCCGCCCACCGCTCCCCTTCACCCCGGGCGTCGAGATCTGCGGCGAGACCGACGACGGCCGCCGCGTCATCGCCAACCCGAGCCTGCCGCACGGCGGTTTCGCCGAGTACGTCACCGCCCCCGCGCGCGCCCTGCTCCCCGCCCCGGACACCCTCGACGACGCCGAGGCTGCGGCCCTGCACATCGGCTACCAGACGGGCTGGTTCGGCCTGCACCGCAGGGCCCGGCTCCAGGCCGGCGAGACCCTCCTCGTGCACGCCGCCGCCGGCGGGGTCGGCAGCGCGGCCGTCCAGCTCGGGAAGGCCGCCGGAGCCACCGTCATCGGGGTCGTCGGCGGCAAGGCCAAGGTGCGTGCCGCCGAGGAGCTCGGCTGCGATCTCGTCATCGACCGCACCAGCGAGGAACTGGTGGCCCGCGTAAAGGAGTTCACCGGCGGACGCGGGGCCGACGTGGTCTACGATCCGGTCGGCGGCGAGGCCTACACCGCCTCGGCCAAGTGCGTGGCCTTCGAGGGCCGGATCATCGTGGTCGGCTTCGCGAGCGGCACCATCCCGGCGCCCGCGCTGAACCACGCCCTCGTCAAGAACTACGCCATCCTCGGCCTCCACTGGGGCCTGTACGCCGCCAAGGACCCGGCCGCGATCGCCGCCTGCCACGCCGAGCTCACCCGGCTCGCCGCCGACGGCTCCATCAAACCGCTGGTCAGCGAACGGGTACCGCTCGCCGGAGCCGCGGACGCCGTGCAGCGCCTCGCCGACGGGACCACCACCGGCCGGCTGGTCGTCGTACCGGCCCTGGACACCGTCCTGCTCGGCTCTCCCGCAGGAGGTTCCCGATGACGGCCGCCGCGCTCACCGCCGACCAAGTGCTCGCCCGCGTACGGGAACTGCTCGCCGCGCACCCGCCCGCCACCACCGCGCGCGGAGCGTTCCTGCGGGCCCGCTTCGACGCCGGACTCGCCTGGGTGCACTACCCCGAGGGCCTGGGCGGACTCGGCGCCCACCGTTCCCTGCAGGCCGTCGTGGACGCCGAGTTGGAGGTCGCCGGAGCGCCCGACAACGACCCGCGCCGGATCGGCATCGGTCTCGGCATGGCCGCGCCCACGATCCTCGCGTACGGCACCGAGGAGCAGAAGCGGCGCTTCCTGCGCCCGCTGTGGATCGGTGAGGAAGTGTGGTGCCAGCTCTTCAGCGAGCCAGGCGCCGGCTCCGACCTGGCCGCCCTCGGCACCCGCGCGGTGCGGGACGGCGAGGACTGGGTGGTGGACGGCCAGAAGGTGTGGACCTCCAGCGCGCACACCGCCCGCTGGGCCATCCTGATCGCCCGCACCGACCCGGCGCTGCCCAAGCACCAGGGCATCACCTACTTCCTGTGCGATATGACCGCCCCGGGCGTCGAGGTGCGTCCGCTGCGCCAGATCACCGGCGAGGCCGAGTTCAACGAGGTCTTCCTCACCGGCGTCCGGATCCCCGACGCCCACCGCCTCGGCGAGGTGGGCCAGGGCTGGGCGGTGGCCCGCACCACCCTGATGAACGAACGCGTCTCCATCGGCGGCATGCGGATCCCGCGCGAGGGCGGCATGATCGCCCCGGTCGCCGCCGCCTGGCGCGAACGCCCGGAGCTGCGCACGCACGACCTGCACGGGCGACTGCTCGAACTGTGGGTCGAGGCCGAGGTCGCCCGGCTGACGGGCGAGCGGCTGCGCCAGCAGCTCGCCCAGGGCCAGCCCGGCCCCGAGGGCTCGGGCATGAAGCTGACCTTCGCCCGCCTCAACCAGGAGATCAGCGGTCTGGAGGTGGAACTCCTCGGTGAGGAGGGTCTGTTGTACGAGGACTGGACCCTTCGCCGCCCCGAGATCGTCGACTTCACCGGCCGCGACGCCGGCTACCGCTACCTCCGCGCCAAGGGCAACAGCATCGAGGGCGGCACCAGCGAAATCCTCCTCAACATCGTCGCCGAACGCGTCCTCGGCCTGCCCGCCGAGCCGCGCGACGACAAGGACCTCGCGTGGAAGGACCTGGCCCGATGAGCTCTCCCGCCGCAGCCCCGCTGGACCTGCTGTACTCCGAGACCGAGGAGGAACTCCGCACGGCGGTACGGTCCCTGCTCGCCGCCCGCTGCGGCCCCGCGGCCGTCCTCGCCCGGATCGAGGGCGGCAGCCCCCACGACCCCGAGCTGTGGCGGGTGCTCGCCGCCGACATCGGCACGGCGGGCCTCCTCGTACCGGAGAAGCTGGGCGGACAGGGGGCCGGCCACCGGGAGGCGGCCGTGGTCCTGGAGGAACTCGGGCGGGCCGCGGCGCCGGTCCCGTACCTCACCAGCGCGGTCCTCTCGACGGAGATCCTGCTCGGCTGCGAGAGCACCGAGTCCGCCGACCTCCTGCGGGAACTCGCCGCGGGCCGCCGCATCTGCGTGCCCGCACTGCCCCTGACCCTCGCCCCCGGCGCACCGCTGCCGGCGCCGGTCCGCGACTCGGGCGCGGGGTCGCTGAGCGGGAGCGTGACCTCGGTCGCCGACGCCGTCTGCGCCGACGTGCTGCTGGTCCTCGCCGACACCGGGCTGTACGCCGTCCCGGCCGACGCGGCGGGCGTCTCGCGGACCCCGCTCGTGGCGCTGGACCTGACCCGCCCCCTGGCCCGCGTCACCCTCGACGGGGCCACCGGAACCCGCCTCGCCGACCCGGCCACCGCCCGCGCGGCCATCGCCGGAGCCCTGCTCTCGGGGGCCGGACTGCTCGCCTCGGAACAGCTGGGGACCGCCGAGTGGTGCCTGACGGAGACGGTGGCGTACCTGCGCACCCGCCACCAGTTCAACCGCCCCCTCGGCTCCTTCCAGGCGATCAAGCACCGCCTCGCCCGGCTGTGGCTCGACGTGGCCTCCGCCCGCGCGGCGGCCCGCGCCGCGGCCGACGCCCTCGCGACCGGCGCCGCCGACGCACCGCTCACGGTGGCGGTGGCCCAGGCCTACTGCTCGGGCGTGGCGGTCCGGGCCGCCGAGGAGTGCGTGCAGCTCCACGGAGGCATCGGCATGACCTGGGAACACCCCGCGCACCTCCACCTGAAGCGGGCCAAGGCCGACTCCCTGGCCCTGGGCACGGCCGGCCACCACCGGGGCCTGGTCGCGGACTTCGCGGAGCTCCCGGCGCCGACGCCCTAGGGCGAGCGGGCCGCTACCCCAGGAACGCGTCGACGGCCGCCGCGAACCGTTCGGCATCGTCGACCCAGGGGTAATGGCCCGCTCCGGGCTGCACCGAGAGGGTGGCGCCGGGGAACAGTCCCGCGAGCTCGGCCGTCGACCGGGGCGGGCTGTTCAGGTCGAACTCCCCGGTGAGCAGCAGCACGGGCGCCTCGAAGGCGCCGAGCGCGGCCCGGGTGGTCTCCGGGGTGAAGGCGCCCTCGGCGCCGAAGTGGGCGACCGCATCCCCGTTGAGCGGCCGGCCGGCCGCGTGGTGCTCCCGTGCCGCGCTGTCCCACCGGCCGCAGAAGAAGGGGGTGAGGGCGTCCCAGTCGCTGCCCGTGCCCGCGGAGACGGCCTCCAGGGCGGCGAACGCCGCCGGGAACCAGGGCTCGTCCTTGCGGAGCCGCGCGAGTTCGAGCCGCGTGTCGCCGCTGATCTCGATCCCGACGGCCCGGGTGCCGGGGCCGATCAGGGCGAGCTTGCCGATGTTGCCGGGGTACCGGGCCGCGTACCCCATCGCGACGTTCGCCCCGGCGGAGTGGCCGAGCAGGTCGGTCCGGTCGAGCCCGAGGTGTTCGCGCAGGGCCTCGACGTCCTCGACGAGCCGGTCGCAGCGGTAGGAGGCGGTGTCCTGCGGAACCGCCGACCCGCCGGTGCCGGGCAGGTCGAGGAGGATCAGCCGGCGGTGGCGGGACAGGCCGCCGAGGTCGCCGAGGTACCGGGAGTCCGCGGGGCCTCCGGGGATGCAGAGCACCGGTTCGCCGTCTCCGGCCGTGCGGTAGGCGAGCCGGGTTCCGTCGGGTGCGCAGAAGGTGGGCATGGGTGCAGCCTGCCATTCATAACCAGGTTGTACAACCTGGTTATGAAGCCGTGTCGCCGTGGCGCGGTTCCGGTGTATAACCGAGCTATGACAGGTGAAGAGGGTGCGGGCCGGATCCCCGAGTCGCTGACGGAGGAGCAGGCCGGGCGGATGCTCGCGGAGATGAACGAGGTCATCCGCGCGGGCGAGGAGATGCGCAAGCTGCGCACCGAGATGATCAAGGTCTTCGCAGGCTTCGGCTGGACCCAGGACACGATCGCCCAGCTCACCGCCATGAGTCAGCCCGCCGTGTCCAAGCAGGTGGCGAAGTACAAGGCCGAGGACCCGCTCCCGCCGATCGGACTCTCCCTCGACCAGAGCGACGCGCCGTGGCTCGAAGGGCGCCTGTGGGGCCTGGCCGAGGAGATCGCCGAGGCGTACCCGGACACCGCACGCTGTGCCCGCCACGTCGATGCCGTCGCCCGGGGGAAGAAGCGCTTCACGCCCCGGGACGTGGACGAGCTGCGGCGCCTCGTGGAGGAGGACCTGAGGCTGCACCGCGAGGAACTGCCCGCCGGCTACCGGGAGGCGTACGACGCGATCAGCCGGGGCCTCGACCTCCCCTCGGGGGCCACGACGGACGCCCCGGCCTCCGTGCGCCGCACCCTCGCACACCGGATCCAGCGCGACCGGCTCGGCGACGAGGCCTGACGGCCGGCTCACGGGGTTGGTCCCGGCTCGGGGCCCGGGCGGCACCCGCACCGCCGCCTTGGACGCACCGCCGTCCTGGCCGAACGGCCGATGCGGGCGCCCGGGCGGATCCGGCAACCTCTACGGGTCCCCCCACACCACCCCTCGAAGGAGGCGCCATGCTGCACGCCCTCTACCTCCTCGGCATCGCCGCCTTCGCCGCCTCCGGCGTCCTCGCCGCGCACCGCGCCAACATGGACCCCTTCGGCGGGCTCGTCCTCGCCTTCGCGGCCGGCATCTCCGGCGGGACCCTGCGCGACCTGATCCTCGACCGGCACCCGCTCTACTGGACGCACGACTGGCTGCTGCTCGTCCTCATCGGGTCCGTCGCCGTCGCCACCATGCTCTACCTGCGCCGCTGGGAGCTCCCGCAGCGCGCGCTCATGGTCGTCGACGCCGTCGGCCTCGCCGTCGTCACCGTGATCGGCGCCCGCGCCGCGATCGACGCGCACGTCACCCCCGTCGCCGTGCTCATCCTGGCCGTCCTGACGGGCGTCACCGGCGAGGTGGTCCGCGACGTGCTCTGCGGGGAGTTCCCGCCGCTGCTCCTGCGCGAAGAGGTCTACGCGACCGCCGCCCTCGCCGGGGCGCTGTCCTACCTCGGCCTGCACTGGGCCGACGTCCCGGACACCACCAACATCGTGGTGTCGGCCGGCCTGGTCTTCGCCCTGCGCATGACCGCGATCTTCCGCGATCTGCACCTGCCCCGGCTCCAGCGCACCGCGGCCTGACGCCGCCGCAAGCAACGCCGCTCGAAGGAGTGGCGAAATGCCGGAAACGGGCTCTTTCCGTCATTGTTCTCGGGAAGGGCGGTCACAACCGCCGGGAACCGCTCCCCGAGGAGTCCCACCGTGTCCGGACCGGAGGCGTTCCCTCACCTGCGCGTCGTTCCCGGGTGGATGCGCAAGCACACCCCGCTGCTGGGCCGGCTCCTGGCGCAGCTCGCAACGGTCAGGGTGCTGGACTGTGCGACCAGGCTGGCCGCCCAGGCCTTCCTCGGTGCGGTGCCGGCCGTCTTCGTCATCGCGGCACTCGCACCCGACTGGCTCCAGCAACAGCTGGTCACGTCCATCCGTACGACACTGGGGCTCACGGACGCCGCACTGGACCAGGTGCAGTCGGTCTACTCCGCCGCCGACGGCACGGCCGTCGCGAGCACCGGCGGGGTGGGAATCGTGGTGACCCTGCTGTCGGCGACCGCGTGCAGCCGGGCCCTCCAGAAGACGTGCGAGCGCTCCTGGCACCTGCCCAAGGCCAAGGCCCGGGTCGCCGCCTGGCGGTGGCTGGCCTGGCTCGTCGTCTGGCTCGTCGCCCTGCTGTTCCAGGGGTTGGTGCAGACGGCGTTCGGCACCGGCCGGATCACCGGTTTCGCCCTCGCCGCGGTCAGCGGAACACTGCTGTGGTGGTGGACGCAGCACCTGCTGCTCGGTTCCCGGATCCCGTGGCTGCCGCTGCTGCCCGGTGCGCTGCTGGCCGGGGTCGGGGAGCAGGTCCTGACCGTGGCGTCGAGGGTCTACATGCCCCATGCCGTGGATCGCAGCCTGCAGCAGTTCGGCAGCCTCGGCTCGGTCTTCGTCCTGCTGTCCTGGCTCATCGCGTTCTTCATCGTGGTCACCCTCGCCATCGCCGTCGGGTACGTGGTGGCCCACGAACCGCTCCCGGCGGCCTGGCTCCGCACGCCCGAGGACCCTCCGACGCCGTGACGTCGCGAGGCTACCCCGGTCCGGCCCGGTCGGAGCCGCTGGCGCGACCGGCGCAGCGGCCGCCGGCGGCGAGCAGGGAGAGGATGGCGAGCACGGCCAGCAGGACGAGGACCAGTAGCAGGACGGTGAGCACCGTCGGGTGGTTCCACAGCGCGAACACGAGCGCGAGTACGAGGAGTACGCCGACGGTGAGCGGGCGCCGACGGTCCTGTACCCACGTACCGACCCGCCCGGCGTGTACTCCGTGGGCGGCGCCCCACACGGCGGCGGAGTCGGCCGCCCGTTCGGCGCGGCCGCGCACGCCGCGTGGCAGGCGGCCGGCGCCGGAGAGGTAGGCGCCGAGCGCCACGACGATCCCGAGGACGATCGCGGTGCGGAGGCAGGCGCGCAGGAACCGTACGAGCGTGTCGAAGACCGCCGAGGCCGCGGCCGGGGACTGGACCTGTTCCGGGAGGTGGTCGAGGTAGTACCGGCGGGCGACGGCCAGAGCGATGGCGACGATCAGACAGGCGCCGGCCGCGCACAGCATGGTGGTCACCAGGGCGCGTCGACGGCGCCGGGCGAGGAGCACTCCGGCGGCACCGAGGACGACCGTGAGCACGGGCATCCAGTTGCCGACGACGTCGAGCAGGTGGACCGCACCCCGGATCTTCTCCAGCTTGTCCGACTGGAGGAGCACCATCTGCTTGTCGACGTCGGGGATCTTCTCGGCCGGGGACAGGCCGGCCTCCACGAGGTCCTGTTTGACGCTCTCCACGGCGGCGCCGACGTCGAGGGTGACGGTGCCTCCCTCGACTCCCACCGCCCCGCGGCCCTCACCGGTCAGCGCGTGCACCACCGCGGTGTGGGCGGCGCGGTTGGCGGTGGTCCAGACGGTCTCGAACCGGTCGCTCTCGACGAACCGGGTCGCCACCTTGGAGACGGCCGCGTCCGCGGCCGAGTCCAGCTGCGGCCCCAGCGCCTTGACCGCCGTTCCCACGCGGGGCGGCAAGCCCTGGGCCTCCAGCCACTTCGCCAGGTCCGATGTGACCTGGGCACCGTCGACCCGGACATCGGCCGCTTCCGTGATGCGGTGGACGGCCGCCGCCTCGATCGCCGGGTTCGAGGCGAGCGGGGAGACCGTGGACACGTAGCGGCCGGTGTCCAGCACGATGTCGTGCACCCAGACGGCGACCAGGGAGACCGGCACGAGGATGCACGTGAGCGTGATCAGCACCGCCGAAACGGTGCTCGTCACGATCCTCCGGACACGCGAGGCGCCCGTCCGGCCCGGTGCGGGCACTACGTCGGGGAGATCGGACGGCACACTCATGGCACTCCCGGGGACGGTGCACGAGAAGACGTGCGTGTGTCCCATGGGACACACAAGGCCGCCTGAGCAGCGCGTTCGGTTGGGCTCACCGGGTGATCCGCACCGCCGACGAAGCCCGGTTCCTCCGACAACCACACGAAACGGCGCCGGTCTCCCCGGTGACCTCGCCCGCCGCGCCGCGTTAGACCCGTAGCCACCGGCCACCGAGCGAGGGAGACCGTATGTACGCAGCACCCGCCGCACCACTCACCCGCCGCGCGGTTCTCCGTACGGCCTTCACCGCGGCCGTGTTCGCCGGCACGGCCGCGGCGCTGGCCCCCGTACTGCGCGCCCGCCGTCCCCGCCAGACCCTCACCCCGGCCCCGCTGATTCCGGCGGGCGAGGAGACGTACCGCGGCCGGCACATCGCCGTCGACGCCGCGGGGACCAGCGTCCGGATCGACGGCCGCGCCCTGCACGTCATGCGCCGCTCCGACGGCACGTACCTCAGCGGGATCAACCACTTCCAGTCCTACGCGACCCCGCTGGAGCTCGCCCGCGCGGCCGTCGACGAACTGGGCACCACCCAGCTGGCGTTCGCCGCCGCACACCACGGGCGACAGGAGTAGCAGGGCGTGTACACCCGGCAGAACCAGAAGAACCTGACCAGCGCGCAGAAGAAGCGCTTCACCGCGGCCGTGATCGAGCTCAAGCGCAGCGGCACCTACGACGCGTTCGTCCGCACCCACGACAAGTACTTCGTTCCCGACCGCGACCGCAAACTGCGCGTCGGGCACATGTCGCCGTCCTTCTTCCCCTGGCACCGGCGCTACCTGCTGGAGTTCGAACGCCAGCTCCAGAGCGTCGACGCGGGCGTCACCATCCCTTACTGGGACTGGACCACCGACAACAGTCCGGCCTCCTCCCTGTGGGCGGAGGACTTCCTCGGCGGGACCGGCCGGGAGAGCGACCGCCAGGTGATGACCGGCCCGTTCGCCTACGGGAAGGGCAACTGGACGGTCACGGTCGGCATCACGGAAGCCGCCTTCCTCACCCGCAACCTGGGCCGGCCCGCGAACCCGATCAGCCTGCCGACCCGGGCCGAACTCCAGTGGGCGATCGATGACCCGCTGTACGACAGCTCGCCCTGGGACTCGACGGCCGGGCGCGGCGGCTTCCGCAACAAGCTGGAGGGCTGGGCCGCCCCGAAGAGCGAGAAGTGGCGCAACCACAACAAGGTGCACCAGTGGATCGGCGGCCACATGACGGGCGGCACGGCCCCGAACGACCCGGCCTTCTGGCTGCACCACGCCTTCGTCGACCTGCTCTGGGACCGCTGGCAGCAGCGGCACCCGGCCTCCGGCTACCTGCCCGCCGCCCCGCTCGCGCTCGGCGACCTCCAGCGCGGCCGGGTGATCGCCCTCGACGAGCCCATGCCGCCGTGGGACGTCACCCCGCGCGAGATGCTCGGCCACCAGGGGCTCTACCGCTACGAGTGAGCCCCGGCGGGCGGGTGGCGCAGCCCGAGGACACGAGGAAGGGCCCCCGCCGTCCGGCGGGGGCCCTTCGGGTCACCAGGCGATTCAGCCGCCGTAGTTGCCCTCGGTGTGGTGGCCGCCGTCGTGGCCCGACGCGTTGATGCAGGTGTTGCCGAACGCCGGGTTCAGCAGGCCGATCACGTTGACCGTGTTGCCGCAGACGTTGACCGGGACGTGCACCGGAACCTGGAGCAGGTTGCCCGACAGGACACCGGGGGAGCCGACAGCCGCACCGGACGCTCCGGCATCGGCAGCAGCCAGACCCGCACCGGCGGCAAGGGCGCTACCGGCGGCAGCGGTGATGACGAATGCCTTCGCGATACGCGACATCAAAATCTCCTAGAGAGGAATGGGGGTGCCGCAGGAAACAGAAGTTGCGGCGTTTGACATGGCATACAACGCGGAGAGCGCCCAAGGGTCACGGCCGCTGAGCCGCCGGTGATCTCGGACCGTCCTGTGATCCCGGGCCAAGGCAGGTCGCGGACTACGAGCCGGCCGAGAAACGGGCGGAGGAGAAGTACCGGGGCACCGGCTTGACCGCGCCCGGTGCCAGCACCTCCACCGGGGTGCCCACGCAGCCCGGCTCCCGGTACAGGGCCACCGAGCGGTTCGTCTTGTTCGTCACCGCCCGGCCGCCGCCTCCGAGGGCTGCGACACAGCCCTTGGGGGAGTCGATGCCGTGCGGGCGGTCGTCCGTGCCGAGGTACTGGAAGGCGGGCCCGACGGCCGTCGGGGTCCCGAGGGCTGCGCTGGGGCCGTCGGCCGCGTACGCGCTGCCGCCGGCCGCCGCCCCGGCCGTGGCCGCCAGCAGCAGGACGGGGACCGATCCGGCCCGGACGAGGTTCCGAATGGTGTGGGGGAGAGACAGGGATCGCATGCCCCGCCCAACCCGGCGCGCCCCCGGCGGGGTCACGCCTTGTCACCCCGCGCATGCCTGTGCGACGGTGCGACCGGCGCTGAGCCCGCCTCCGGGAGCCCCGCCCCCGGGAGCCCCGGCACCATGAGCCCTGCCCCCCCAAGAGCCCCGACAGCAGGAGGACGTGATGGCCGCATCGGCGAGCGGGACCCCGGACCGGGCCCGTCCCAGGGTCCGGACCGCCCACGGCGAGGTCGAGGGCAGGACCGGGCCGGGCGGCATCGCCGTCTTCCGGGGCATTCCCTACGCCGCCCCGCCCGTCGGGCCCCTCCGGTTCGCCGCGCCCGAGCCCCCCGAGGCCTGGGACGGGGTCCGCGACGCGGGAGCGTACGGGCCCACCGCGCCCAAGGTGCCCTACCCCGAGGCGTTCGCCGCGCTGCTGCCGGACCCCGACGTCCCCGGGGACGACTGCCTGAACCTCAACGTGTGGACCCCGGAGCCGGCGCCCTCGGCCCGGCTGCCGGTCATGGTGTGGATCCACGGCGGCGCCCTCACCCGCGGCTCCTCGGCCGTGCCCGTCTACGAGGGCTCGGCCTTCGCCCGCGACGGGGTGGTGCTCGTCTCCGTCAACTACCGCCTGGGCGTCCTCGGCTACGGCCTCTTTCCCGACGCCCCCGCCAACCGCGGGCTGCTCGACCAGATCGCAGCCCTGGCCTGGGTCCGGGAGAACATCGCGGCCTTCGGCGGCGACCCCGCCCGGGTCACCGTCTTCGGCGAGTCCGCCGGAGCCATCAGCATCGGCGCCCTGCTCGCCGCCCCCCGTGCCGCCGGCCTCTTCCACCAGGCCGTCCTGCAGAGCGGCGCCCCCGAGGCACTGCCGCGGGACAAGGTGCGCACCATGGTCCGGCGGATGGCCGCGCTGCTCAAGGTCCCCGCCACCGCCGAGGCCTTCACCCGGGCGGCCCTGCCCGATCTGCTCGCCGCCCAGGCGGCCGTACTGCGCCGCTCCTCACCGCTGCTCGGCGGGCCCGCCTTCGGCCTGGTCGCCGACCCGCAGACGCTGCCGCCCGATCCGCTCGAAGCGGCGGCCGCGCGGGGCGACGTACCGCTGCTGCTGGGCTGGACCGCCGAGGAGTACCGGCTCTGGCTGGCCCCGACCGGCACGATGCGGCTGCTGGACCGGCTCGGGCCGCTGTCCGTGGCCCTGGGCCGGATCCGCTCGGGCAAGGACCGGGCCGCCGTACGGGCGCTGCGCGCGGAGCGGCCCGGCGCGGGACCGGCCGACCTCCTCGGCCACCTGCTCACCGACCGGCTGCTGCGCGATCCGCTGCGCGCGCTGGCGGGCGCGGCCGGGCGGAGCGCGCCGAGCTTCGTGTACGAGTTCGCGTGGCCGTCCGGGGTCGCGTGCCTCGGGTCCTGCCACGCCCTGGAGCTGGGCTTCGTATTCGACACCCTGGACGTTCCCGAGGCGTCCTGGCTGGCCGGGCCGGACGCCCCGCAGGAACTGGCCGGGGAGATGCACGGGGCCTGGGTGCGCTTCGCCGTCGACGGGGACCCGGGCTGGGCGCCCTGGAAGGGCGACGGCCCGCCGAAGCTGTTCGGCGGGCCGGTGCGCGGGGAGCGAGGGAGCGCTGAACCGGGGAGTGCGGCGCCGGTGCGCGTGGGCGCGGAGGCTACTCGACGGGCCCTTCCATGACCTTGCTGATGAACTGGATCGGGCCCTCGCCCATGTTGGGCACGTAGGTCTTGGCGTTGTGCCGGCCACCCTGGATGATCTTCAGGTTGGTGTGGATCGGCCCCTTGCCGTAGTCGGCGATGAACTTCTGCACGTTGGGCAGGGTGCTCTTGTTGCTCTCGTTCGTGCCGACCTGGAAGGCCAGGTAGACGTCCGGGCCGCCCTTCTTGGCGATCAGCGCCTTGGCGAGCAGCTCGGGGTTGTTCTCCGCCTTCTCCTTGTCGTGGCCCTTCCACAGGGAGGAGTCGGGGACGATGTCGGGACCGGAGCAGATCGCGGCCTTGAATTTCTCCGGGTGCTTCAGCACGGCCTTCAGGCTGGCGAACCCGCCGGTGGAGGAGCCCATGTAGGCCCAGCCGTCACGGGACTTGACCGTGCGGAAGTTCTGCCGCATCAGGTCCGGGACGTCGTCGGTGAGCCAGGTGCCCATCTTGGGCTGGCCCGGGATGTCGGAGCCGTCCCAGTAGATGCCCTTGTCGTCCGGGCCCGGGTTCAGCACCGGCATGGCCAGGATGAAGGGCTTGCTCTTCCCCTGGGAGTACCACTTGCTGATGCTGGTCTGGAGGCCCAGGTCGGTGCCCATCCAGTAGTTGTTCGGGTAACCGGCGCCGCCGGGCAGCGCGATCATGACCGGGAAGCCGCTCTTGGCGAACTTCGGGTCGTTGTACTCCTTGGGCGCCCACACCCAGACCTTGCCCTTGAACCCGGACTTCTTGCCGGTCAGCGTGGTGACGGCGACGTGGGTGCCGTCGGACAGGGTCATCGAGTTCTTGAAGTCGGCAGCCGGGCCGGTGGGCATCGACATCTTCGAGTTCGGCGGCGGCGTGGGAACCGCCGCTCCACCGGTGTCGCCCCCGGCGGAGCCGGACGGCGGCAGCTGCCCGAAGGAGACCGAGTCGCCCTTGTCGGTGAAGGGCGGTATCTCGTAGTGGCTCATCACGAGCGAGGCGACGGCCGCGAGCGCGAGGACGGAGGCACCGGCGATCACCCACCGCCGGACCCGGGACGGCCGGCGCGGCTCACCGGGGGGCGGCGGAAGCGGCCGATCGTCCTGCCGGCCGTACTGCTGCTCGTACTGCTGTCCGTACTGCTGTCCGTACTGCTGGTCGTACGGCTCGCCGTATGGCTGCTGCTGGTAGGGCCCTTCCGAGCGGTACGGCTGCTGCTGTCCGTCGGGTGCGTGCGACATGTGCGGTTGCTCTCCGGCTGGTGCTGCCCCGTGGGGGCGGGGTGGGACTGCTTTCGATCGAAAGATGAGCGTACGTGCCCACGGGTTCCCGATTTTTACCTCTCTTGAGGTTCCGGGGAGGAGCGCGTTGCCCGGCGCGCAAAGGCTGTGCCGCGTTCCGGTCTGTTCACCGGCCATCCGTGACTATCCCTGGCCTCCGCACATGCCGGTCGGTACGGTACCTCCGCGCCGCCCCGCCCCCTGCCCGGAGGTAACGTCCGTGTTCGGTATGCCCCTCCAGCGCCGGATCCTGATCCTGGTCTCCGGCGTCCTCCTGCTCGCCGCCATCGGTGCGCTCGCCGTCGTACGGGCCTCTTCGCACGCCGAGCAGAAGAACCGGGTCCAGGCCGGCGGGCCGCCGATCGCCCCCGGCCCGGTGTCCCTCGCCGCAGGTGAGGGCGGCCGGCGGATCGTGTTCCGGAACATGGCATGGGGCCCGCACCGCGACGAGCTCGCCACCGCCCAGGCCGGCGCGCCCGAAGGTCCGCGTACCGCCTCCGGGGTCAGCTGCCTGCGCTTCCACGCGGCGGCCGGCACCGGGGTCTGCCTCCAGGCCGACAAGGGCGGGGTGCAGGACGCCTACAAGGCGGTGGTCCTCGACGCCCGGCTGAAGGAGGTCGCCTCCCGCCCGCTGGCCGGGATCCCGACCCGGGCCCGGGTCTCGCCCGGCGGACACCTCGTCGCCTGGACGGTCTTCGTCGGCGGGGACTCGTACGCCGGTACGAACTTCTCGACCCGGACCTCCCTGCTGGACCTGCGCAGCGGGACGTACGAGGCCTCGCTGGAGGACTTCACCATCCACAAGGACGGCAGGACGTACCGCAACGCGGACGTCAACTTCTGGGGGGTCACCTTCGCCGCCGACGAGCGGACCTTCTACGCGACGCTCGGCACCGCCGGCCGGACCCACCTGGTCCGCGGCGACCTCGCGGCGCGCACGGTGACCACCCTGCGCGAGAACCTGGAATGCCCGTCGCTGTCGCCCGACGGAACCCGGCTGGTGTTCAAGAAGAGGGTGCCGGGCCTGTCGGCGGACGCGCCGTGGCGGCTGTACGCCCTGGACCTCGCCACCCTGGCCGAGGTCCCGCTCGCCGAGCAGCGCAGCGTCGACGACCAGGTGGTGTGGACCGACGACAGGACCGTCGTCTACTCCCTGCCCGGGGACTTCGGCGCGGACCTGTACTCCCTGCCCGCCGACGGCGGCGGGGCCCCGGCCCGGCTGATGACCTCGGCCCTCGCCCCCGCCTTCCTCGGCTGACACCGGGCAGGCGGGGACGGGGGACGGGGACGGAAGCGTGGGCGAGGGTGCGGGCGTGGGCGTGGGCGTGGGCGTGGGCCGGGCGTGCGGATGTCCGGCGAAGGACCGTTACGCCGGGATGAGCGTCTTGCGGCGCCGCTTGCGCTGCGCAGCGGCCGACAGCCGCAGCTCGATGACCGACCGCACGGTCGGCCACTCCTCGTCGAGGATCGAGTAGAAGGCCGTACTGCGCACGGCTCCGTCCAGGCCCCGCGAATGGGCCCGGCGGACCCCCTCGCTGGTGAAGCCGAGCCGCTCCATCGCGGCACGCGAGCGTCCGTTGCGGGCGTCCGCGCGCAGCGAGATCCGGCGGACACCCCAGGTCTCGAAGGCGTGGCGGAGCATGAGCAGCTTCGCCTCGGTGTTGATGCCGGTGCCCTGGGCCGCCGGAGACAGCCAGGTATTGCCGATCTCGGCGGCATCGGGGATCGCCGTCGCCGGATCGCCGAACGGGACGCCGGGCACGGCGGGCCACACCAGGGGCCCCTGCCAGTAGTCGAGTTCCAGGAACCGGGTCGAACCGACCACCCGACCGTCGGTGGTTCTGACCACCGCGAACGGGAGCGATCGACCCGCCGCCTGATCGGCGAGGGCACGGTCGATGTACTCGTGTGACGCCTGCAGCCCGTGCGGTACGGGGGTGAAGGCGTAAGTCGTACGATCCTCGGCCCCGGCCAGGGCCAAGGCCTCGGTGTGGTGGGGGGCGAGGGGCTCAAGCCGCACGGAGCGGCCGGCGAGGAGTACGGGTACGGGCACGGAGCCTTCGGTCCTTCTAGGCGGTGGGGTGGTTGCACAGTCTGCGTCCCTGACGTCGCCCCCCGTGCAAAACACGAGTGAAAGGCAACGGGCTGTCAGGTGAACGCGAGTGGCTCAATGTAGCTCCTTAGACTCCTTTCATGAACCCCCAAATTGGCAATGGCGTGACACTCTTTTTTGAGGACTCGGGTCCCCGCGACGGGGCCCCCGTAATCCTGATCCACGGACATCCGTTCAGCCACTCGATGTGGGCTCCCCAGGCGACGGCGCTGACCACGGCCGGTTACCGAGTGATCACCCCTGACCTGCGGGGATACGGGAAAAGTCCGGTGCTGCCCGGCAAAACGCTGCTCGCGGACTTCGCCGATGATCTGGCTGCTCTGCTCGACCGTCTGGGCGTCGAACAGGCGGTCGTCGGCGGTGTGTCCATGGGAGGCCAGATCGCCATGGAGATGCGGCTCCGCCACCCGGGCCGGGTACGGGCCCTCGTTCTCTCCGATACCTCCTCTCCGCCGGAAACCGAGGACGGCAAAACCTTCCGCCGGAACCTTGCCGAACGGCTCCTCGCAGAGGGAATGAAGCCCTATGCCGACGAGGTCATCGACAAGATGCTCGCGTCGTACAACGTGACCGGGATGCCGGACGCGGCGGCCAAGGTCACCGGGATGATGTATGCGACCGCACCCGAGGGCGCGGCGGCCGCCCTGCGCGGGCGCGCCGAACGGCCCGACTACGCCCCGGTGCTCGCGGCGCTGCCGCCCGAGGTGCCCTGCCTGATCGTGGTCGGCCGGGACGACGTCTACACCCCGGTCGCCGAGGCCGAGTCCCTGCACGCACTGGTCCCGCACTCGGTGCTCGCCGTGGTGGAGCGGGCCGGGCACCTGCCGGGCGTGGAACAGCCGGAGGCCTTCAACCGGGCGCTGCTGGAGTTCCTCGCGGGAATCTGACCTGCGTCGCGCGCGGCCACCGGGCCCCGGACGGGCGTACGACCGCCCCGGCCGGGGCTTTCGGCTGTCCGAAGGGTGACGAAGGGGGCTATCGGGCGCCGGACGGCCGGTGTCAGTCTGTCTGCAGGGTGGTGCGCAGCCGGTAGCGGTCCCCGCTGTACTCCACCGTGGACAGCAGCAGCGGCCGCTGGTCCTTGGTGTACACCGTCTGGTCGAGTACGAGCACCGGTGCGCCCTCGGCGATGCCCAGGTGCCCGGCGAGTTCCCCGTCGGCGTTGCGCGCCTCGATGGTCGCCTCGGCGCGGTCGGGTTCCACGCCCCAGCGGCGCAGTTCCTCGAAGAGGGAGGCCTCGCGGAAGTCCGTACGGGAGAGGTCGGGCGCGAGTTCGGCGACCACCAGGGTCCGGTCGACGGCGATGCGCACGTCGTTGAGCAGCCGGACCCGCTCCAGGCGCAGCAGTGGGATGCCGGCGGGCACGTCGAGGCGGTCGGCGTCGTCGAGGGACGCGGTGACGGTGTCGTGGCGCAGGACCACCGAGCTGGCACGCATGTGCTTGCGCCGCGCGGTGGCGGTGAAGGACTCCAGGTCCTTGGGCCACTCGCGGGCGGGCGTGGGCGCCACAGGCGCCGCGACGAACCAGCCGCGCCCGTGGGACGCGGTGACCAGGCCCTGATCGACGAGGTGGGCGAGTGCGCGGCGCAGGGTGACGCGGGAGACGTCCAGCCGGGTGCACAGCTCGCGCTCGGGCGGCAGCTTGCTGCCCTCGGACAGTCCCCGACGGGCGATCTCCTCGCGGATCCGGTCCGCGGCCTGGGTCCACAGGGGGTCGGCCGCACGGGCGGTCGAGGCGGTGGCGGCGATGGCAGCGTCGTCGGTCATGGATCGAACCATACCACTTGCTACCACTTCGGTTCGGGTGCCGGTCGTGGGGTGGGGGTTCTGTCGCGAGGCCGTCGGGACCCTTCCAGGACTTAGGGCCCGACCTTGATGTTTTCTTAAAGACCACAAGAGACCACTGTTGACCAATACAAAACCACTGGTTACCTTCGAGTCGTCCCCACCACCCCGCTCGACGAGGAGCACCAGATGAGTACGGCCACCGCCGCGGTCACACCGGCCGCCGGAAAGAAGCCGGGCCGGATCATGCCGGTCATGCAGCGCATCGGCCGCAGCCTGATGCTGCCCGTGGCCACGCTGCCGGCGGCCGCCCTGCTGACCCGCCTCGGCGGCGCCGACCTGCTGGGCCGCGAGAACTTCCCGCTGATCATCCAGAAGCTCGCGATCGTCCTGGCGGCTGCCGGTGACACCGTCTTCACCCACATGCCGCTGCTCTTCGCGGTCGGCGTGGCCATCGGCTTCGCCAAGAAGTCGGACGGCTCCACCGCACTCGCGGCCGTGGTCGGCTACCTCGTCTTCAAGGCCGTGCTCGCCAGCCCCGCCTTCCCCAAGGGCGTGGACGGCGAGCCGCTCGACGCCAAGGTCTTCGGCGGCATCGTGATGGGCCTGGTCGCAGCCCTCCTCTACCAGCGCTTCAGCCGGACCAAGCTGCCCGAGTGGCTCGGCTTCTTCGGCGGCCGCCGACTGGTGCCCATCCTCAGCGCCTTCGCGGGCGTCGGCATCGGAGTGGTATTCGGAGTGGTCTGGCCCACCGTCGGAGGCTGGTTCTTCCACTTCGGCGAGTGGCTGGTCGGCACCGGCGCCTGGGGCGCGGGCCTCTTCGGCCTCGTCGTCAGGGCCCTCATCCCGATCGGGATGCACCACTTCTTCTCGGTCTTCCCCTGGTTCGAGGCGGGCACCTTCGTCAACCCGGCCACCGGCGCCGAGGTGCACGGGGACATTGCGCGCTTCCTCGCCGGCGACCCGACCGCGGGCCAGTTCATGACCGGCGGCTTCCCGATCTACATGTTCGCGCTCCCGGCGGCCGCCATGGCCATCGCGCACACCGCCCGCCCCGAGAACCGCGTCATGGTCAAGGGCATGATGATCTCCGTCGCCCTGACCTCCTTCGTCACCGGCGTGACCGAGCCCATCGAGTTCGCCTTCATGTTCGTGGCCCCGCTGCTCTACGCGGTCCACGCCTTCCTCTTCGGCGTCTCGATGGCCGTCTGCTACGCCCTCGGCATCCGCGACGGCTTCGGCTTCTCCTCCGGTGCCATCGACTACGTCGTGAACTACGGCATCGCCACCAAGCCCTGGATGCTCATCCCGATCGGCCTGGCCTTCGCCGCCATCTACTACGTGCTCTTCCGCTGGGCGATCGTGAAGTTCGACCTTCCGACCCCGGGCCGCGAACGCGACGAAGACGGCAACCCGCTCACCAAGGCCGAAGCTTCCGAAGCCTGGTTGGATGGTCCTCCCCCAACCGGCCCCGCCCTACCTGACCCCCCCGCGGAACCTCCCGCCACCTAGTGGAACCACCCCCCCCCGCCCGCCAGAACCGGCGGGGGCGGGCGACCCCCAGACTTCGCTAAGGACCCCCCACCATGTCCGGATCCCGCATCACGTTCCTCGAAGGCCAGGCCGACCAGGGCGCAGCCCTCGCCCGGATCGCCGACCGTGTCCGTACCCAGCTCGCCTCCCCGGAGCTCGCCGGGCTGTGCGCCGCCGAGCGCCCCCTGTTCACCGGCATCGGAGCCTCGTACGCCGCCCTCGCCGTCCCCGTGCAGCAGCTGCGCGAAGCCGGGATCGTCACCCAGCGCGTGCTGTCCAGCGAGATCGAGAACGGCACCGGCGGCTTCGACACCGACTGCCTGATCGCCGTTTCCCAGGGCGGCCGCAGCTCCGAGACCATCGCCGCCTTCGAGTGCGCGGCCCCCGGCATCACGAAGACCGCGCTGCTCAACGTGGTCCCCTCACCGCTCGGCGACCTCGCCGACCTCACCGTGGACCTCGGCAACGAGCCCGACTCGTACGCCTCGACCATCGGCTACACCGGCACCATCGTGGCCCTCGACCTGATCGCCGGCGCCGTCGCGGGCCGCGCGGGCGACCCGTGGGGCGAGATCGCCGAGCAGACCACCGCGATCCACTCGCAGGCCACCGAGATCGTGGCGGGCCTGCGGGAGCGCGGCGCCCGCTGTATCGCCTCCGACGGCGTGGCGGCCGGGGCCTCCCGGGCCTCCGCCGAGGAGGGCTCGCTGCTGCTGCGCGAGGTGGTGCGGATGACCGCGGCGCACTCGGCGACCCGCAACTACCTGCACGGCGAGATGGAGTCGGCGGGCAACACCCTCCACCTCGTCTACGGCGACGGCCGCGAGATCGAGCTCGCCCGCTCGCTGGCGGGCGCCGGCCACCTCACGCTGCTGATGACCACGGCCGAGGTGGAGCCGGCGGACAGCCTGTCGGTCGTCCGTCTGCCCGAGGTCGCGGACGCGGTCCGGGTGGTCCTGGAGACGGTGGTCCTCCAGGAGCTGGTCGCCCAGCTCAGCGCCGAGCGGGACGTCCCGATCGAGTCCTTCGTCTTCGCCAACGACGACACCAAGCAGGGCGGCCTCGACATGTCCGACTTCGAGGTCGCGGCCTTCACCCAGGCCTGAGCCCCGGCAACCGGCAACCTCCACCGGCAACCGGCACCGACCCCACGGCCCGCGGATCCTCCGGATCCCGCGGGCCGTGGCACGCGCGGGCCGGCCCTCGCAGCACCCCGCGCCGCTCCCCGGCGCGAGACGCGCGCGGGCGGCCTGGGATCATGCGGGGATGGATCCCTTGTCGGCCGACCTCGTCCGCCTCGCCGCCACCGGCCGGTTCGGAGACTTCTTCGTCGGTGCCCGGTTGCCCGATCTCATCGCGGCGAAGGGGAAGCCCGAGTGGTCGGGGCGGATCCAGGACAAGCACCGCTGGCCGCACTGGTTCTGTTACGGCGGTCTGGAGATCGTCTTCTGCCGGTGCAGACTGCTGGACCGGATGTTCGTACCCGTCTGGCGCGACGGGCTGGAGATCCCGGGGGCCGGCCGCGAACCGGGCTACACCGTCACCACGCCGGTCACCGAGTCACGGTTCACCGCCGCCCTCACCACCGCCGGAATCGCCTGGCGCACGCAGTGGTCGCCGACGCTGCCGGACCAGCGCACGCTCCTGACCGACCCGGCACCCGGCATCGTCGCCGACTTCGTCTTCGTCGCGCCCGACGACGAGGACCCGGTCACGTCGGACTGGCCGCTGGAGAAGGCAGGCACGTACGGCCTGAATCACGGCGCCTGTCCGGAGCCGGACCCGGGCCTGCCCGACGACGGTTACGGAGCCTGACGTGGACGGCGTACTGCAGCAGCTGCGCTCGGTCGGCCCCTTCTTCACCGTGGCCTACGGGAAGGAGCCGCCCGGCCCCGGCTTCCGGCCGCTCGACGAGCTGTACGGGGAGCAGCTCGGGGCCTACGTCGGCGAGGTCGGCCGGCGGATCGGGAGCGGGCCCGGGCGGGTGGCGGCTTCGACCGCACAGTTCGGGATCGTCTCGCGGCTCTGGTCGCTCGGGCTCGGCTGCGCCGTGCTCTCCGGGCGGGTCCCGGACCTCGGACCCGGCGGCCTGTGGTGGCGGCTGCCCGGCGCGGGCTCGCTGGAGCTGTGGCTGCCCGAGCCCGCCGAACTCCCCGGGGAAACCCCGGCGCGGGCCCTCGCGGACACCGTGCTCGGCAACCTCGCGGTGCTCGACACGGCGCTGCGCGAGCGGTTCGGCGTCTCGCCGCGGGTGCTGCGCGGCAACGCCGCCTCCGGGCTGGTCGGGGCCGTCCGGGTACTCACGGACCGGGTGCCGGGCGAGGCGGCGGCGCTGATCGCCGCCGGACTCCTGGCCGACGGCGGCCCGCTCGGCGGGACCGGCACCTATCTCCACGAACCCGGCCTCGGGGTGGCCTTCGTACGCCGCAGCTGCTGCCTGTACTACAAGGTGCCGGGCGGCGGGCTCTGCGGGGACTGCGTGCTGCGCACCAGGTAGAAAGTGGCAAGGGCCACCGGGGAGCGGTCGTGCCGCTCTCCGGTGGCCCCCGTGGTGCCACTGATCGGAAGGCCGGAAGGCCCGGGGATCAGAAGGTCAGGTTCCAGGCGTCGATCTTGCCCGTGTCCTGGCTGGCGTTGTCGTTCACGCGCAGCGTCCAGACACCGTTGGCCACCTCGGTGGAGGCGTTGACGGTGAAGGTCTGGATGATGTTGTCCGTGCTGCCGCCGGTCCGGTTGCTCAGGACGTAGACCGAGCCGTCCGGGGCGACGAGGTCGACCTTGAGGTCACCGATGTAGGTGTGCTTGATGTCCACGCCCACCTTGAGGGTGGTCGGCGCGTTGCCGGTCACCCCGCTGACGGTGATGGCGCTGTTCACGGTCGCGTTGTCGGTGATCGTGACGTCGGTGAGGTTCTCGAAGTACTTGCCGGGGGGCGGGGTCGAGCCGCCGACCGCCTTCAGCGCGTCGACCTGGCCCTCGCCGAAGAACCCGTTGTTGGCCGTGGTCCCCTTGCAGCGGCTGTCCGACGGGCAGGCGGTGTCGTTGGCCTGGGTGGCCAGCGCGGTGCGGATCTGCGCCGGGGTGAAGGTCGGGTTGGCGCTGGCGATGAGCGCCGCGACGCCCGCGACGTGCGGGGACGCCATGGACGTACCGCTCATGGAGCTGTAACCGCCGCCCGGAACGGTGGAGTAGACGCTGCTGCCCGGCGCCGCGACGTCGATGACGCCCTGGCCGAAGTTGGAGAACGAGGCCTTGGTGGTTCCGGTGCCGTTGGCCGCGACCGTGACCACGCCCGGGAGCTCGGTCGGGATGTCGAGGCAGGCGTTGGTGATGGTCCGGTTGGTCGGCGTCGAGTCGTTGGGGCTCGCCGAGTCCGTGGTCTTGTTGGCGAGGTCGTAGTTCTCGTTGCCCGCCGCGGCGACCTGGAGCGAGCCCTTGCTCTCCGCGTACTCCTGGGCGCGCTTGACGCCCTCGATGATCGCGGCCTGGTCGACGTTGTCCGGGCAGTTGAACTGCCACGGGTCCGTGTAATAGCTGTTGTTGGTGACCTTGAACCCGTGGTCGCCGGACCACACGAAGGCGCAGATGGTGTTCTCCGCGAAGAACAGCGAGGTGCCCGGCTCGGCCACGCGGACCGAGGAGATCTTCACGCCCGGGGCCACGCCGACGACGCCCTTGCCGTTCTTGGCGGCGGCGACGGAGCCCGCGACGTGCGTGCCGTGGGTGCCCACGTCGCGCCAGGCGCCGGCCCTGGTGTCCGGCTTGCCGTAGGCGCAGGACGCGGAGTCGGCGGCGTTGAAGTTCGGCGCCAGGTCCTGGTGCTGGTCGTCGACGCCGGTGTCCAGGATGCCGACCTTGACGGAGGCCGAGCCGGTGTTCACGGCCCAGGCCTGGTCGGCCTTGATCTGGCTCATGTCGGCGCGCACGGGCTCACCCGTGGGGGTCGTCGACTGGGACGGGTTCGCGGGCAGCGCCGGGTTGTAGGCGTCGGCCGGTACGTCCGAGGTGCGCGTCGCGCCGACCTTCTGGACCCCGCTGACCCCGCGCATGGTGGCGGCGAAGGTCGAGGAGGTCGAGTGGGCGACGATCACGCCGATCTGGTCGTAGTACGAGAAGACCGTGCCGCCGTTCGCCGTGACGGCGGAACGGACCGCGGAGCTGTCACCGGCGGCGGTGATCACCACGTAGGCGCGGGTGCCGGCAGCCCAGGTCGCACTCTGGGAAGTCGGCGCCGGGGCCTGGGCCTTGGCGGGAGCGGAGGCTTCGGGAATGCCGGCCGGGGACACGGGCGCCGTGCCGGCGAGCGCGGTCGGTGCTCCGAGGGCCAGGGCGCCCAGGGCGGCCGCCAGTACGAGGGTGCGTCGAGGTCGGCTGGATATGTGGGGTATCAATGCGTCCTCCGAAGACGGTCCTGCGGTGCGGGTGGCACCTACCGGTCCGTACGAAACGAGTGGTGGACGCAAGATGTCAGAAGCGTGCCCCGATATGGAAGTACCTTTTGCAGCTAGACGGTTCATCTGATCTTGGCTGGAAAACGACTATCGCCCGAGGTGTTGGGGCCGACCGGGCTGGGCACCGTGGGGGCGAGCCCTGCCCGGCCGGTTCGCGGGGCGCCCCCGTCAGACGGGTACGCCGTCCTTGGTACCGCCCGGCTGCGCAGGTACGGCCGCTTCCTGTCCGTGCCCGTCGTCGGTGAGCGTGCTCTCGTCGAACGGCAGTCGTCCCGCGAGGACTTCGGTCGCCCGGGCCCGGTCGAACTCCTTCGTCCAGGTGCCGATCAGTACGGTGGCGATCGCGTTGCCCGCGAAGTTCGTCAGCGCCCTCGCCTCGCTCATGAACCGGTCGATGCCCACGATCAGGCCGACGCCGTCGACGAGTTCCGGCCGGTGCGACTGGAGACCTCCGGCCAGCGTGGCCAGACCCGCGCCCGTCACCCCGGCCGCACCCTTCGAGGCGATGATCATGAACAACAGCAGGGAGACCTGCTCGCCCAGCGCCAGGGGCGTGCCCATCGCCTCCGCGACGAAGAGCGAGGACATCGTCAGATAGATCGCGGTCCCGTCCAGGTTGAAGGAGTAGCCCGTCGGGACCGTGATGCCGACCACCGGCCGCGAGACGCCCACGTGTTCCATCTTCGCGATCAGCCGGGGCAGCGCCGACTCCGAGGAGGAGGTGGACAGGATCAGCAGGAACTCCCGGCCCAGGTAACGCAGCAGGGCGAAGACGCTGATCCCCGTACACAGCCGCAGCAGCGTGCCCAGGACCACGAAGACGAAGAGCAGGCAGGTGGTGTAGAAGCCGATCATGATGACCGCGAGGGACTTCAGCGCGTCCATTCCGGTCGCCCCGACCACCGCCGCGATCGCGCCGAACGCACCCACCGGCGCCACCCACATGATCATCGCGAGCACCCGGAAGACCAGCTTCTGCACGTAACCGATCCCGCGCAGCACCGGTTCGCCCGCCGCGCCCATGGCCTGGAGCGCGAACCCGCAGAGCAGCGCCACCAGCAGCGTCTGCAGCACCTCGCCCCCGGTGAAGGCCGACACCAGCGTGGTCGGGATGATCCCCAGCAGGAACTCGGGCGTGCTCTCGGCGCCGCCCGCCTTGGCCTGCGCCTCGCCCGCGCTCCGGGCCGCCTCGGTCAGGTGCAGCCCGCTGCCCGGCTCCAGCAGGTTGCCCACGAGCAGCCCGATGGCCAGCGCCACCGTGGACATCACCATGAAGTAACCGAGTGCCAGCCCGCCCACCGCGCCGACCTTGGCGGCCTTGCGCACCGAGCCGATGCCCAGCACGATCGTGCAGAAGATGACCGGCGAGATCATCATCTTGATGAGGTTGACGAAGCCGGTGCCCAGCGGCTTGAGCTCCACGGCGGTGCCGGGGGCGGCGAACCCGACGGCGATGCCGAGCAGCACCGCGCCGATCACCGCGATGTACAGATAATGCGTCTTGTCGCGCCTGGCGGCCACGATGCCTCCTGGTAGTGCCCTTCGCCTCCCTGATGGCGAAGGCGTCCGGAGCGACCATGGCCCGCCGCTGTGACACCGGTCACCCTTGCGTTCATAGAGTTCACGCCCCGGTGCACACTGATCGCCATGTTCCGCTTCCCCCGGCCGCCGCGCAGCCTCGCAGGTCAGCTCTTCGCCATGCAGGTGGTGCTGGTCGCCCTGGTCGTCGCCGGCTGCACCGTCTTCGCGTACGCGGCCGCCCGGGACCAGGCGGAGGAGGCCGCCCGGCGCCAGACCGGGGCGGTGGCCCGCGCGGTCGCCGCCTCCCCGTCGGTGCGGGACGCGGCGCAGCAGGCCCTGCGGGACGGCGGGCGCGGGGCCGGTGACCCCGGCGGACCCACCGCGGCCCTGCAGCCCTACGCGGAGCGGGTCCGGGCCGAGGCGGGCGTGGACTTCGTGACGATCATGGCTCCGGACGGGCAGCGCTGGACCCACCCCGACCCGATGCGCATCGGCGAACCCTTCCTCGGCAACACCGCCCCCGCGCTGCGGGGCGAGACCTTCAGCGAGACCTACACCGGCACCCTCGGCCCCTCCATCCGCGTGGTCACCCCGATCACCGGCGACGGCCGGGTCATCGGCATGGTCTCCGCCGGCATCACCGTCCGCGCGGTCAGCGCCCGCCTCGCCGAGCGGCTCTCCGCCGTCGCCTGGGTGGCCGGCGGGGCCCTCGCCCTCGGCGGGGCGGGCACCTACGTCATCAACGCCCGGCTGCGCCGCCACACCCACGGGATGAACGCGGCCGAGCTGAGCCGGATGTACGACTACCACCAGGCGGCCCTGCACGGGGTCCGCGAAGGCCTGCTGATGCTCGACGGCCGGCGCCGGATCACCCTCGTCAACGACGCGGGCCGCGAACTCCTCGGCCTGCGCGGGAAGATCAAGGGGACCGCGGTCGCCGACCTCGGACTGCCCGCCCCGCTCACCGGGGCACTGCTCGACGACCGGCCCCGGGTGGACGAGGTCCACCTGACCGCGGACCGGGTGCTCGTGCTCAACAGCGCAAGCGTCGCAGGCGGCGGCCGCCGGGGCACCGTGATCACCCTGCGCGACCACACCGAACTGCTCTCGCTGACCGGGGAACTGGACCAGGAGCGCGGATTCACCCGGGCACTGCGGGCGCAGGCCCACGAGGCGGCCAACCGGCTGCACACCGTGGTCTCGCTCATCGAACTCGGCCGCAGCCCGGAGGCGGTGGACTTCGCCACCGCTGAACTGTCCCTCGCCCAGGCCCTGACCGACGAGGTGATCGCCGCCGTCGGCGAGCCCGTGCTCGTCGCCCTGCTGCTCGGCAAGACCGCTCAGGCCCACGAACGGGGCGTCGAGCTGGTCGTCACCCCGGACAGCGAAGCCATCGGATCCGGGCCCGGCAGCCCGCCCGCCCGGGACCTCGTCACC
Organism: Streptomyces sp. NPDC059957; assembly: GCF_042730015.1. Lineage (NCBI taxonomy): Bacteria > Bacillati > Actinomycetota > Actinomycetes > Kitasatosporales > Streptomycetaceae > Streptomyces > Streptomyces sp. NPDC059957. Next base: position 60,573 of record NZ_JBHWMB010000010.1, read on the forward strand.
GTCCTCGGGAACCTCGTCGACAACGCCGTCGACGCCCTCACCGGCGTACCCGGTGGCCGGATCTGCGTCACCGTCCGCCCTGACGGCCCGGCCGGCCCCCAGGGGCAGGGCCTGCTGCTCAGCGTCGCCGACAACGGCCCCGGACTTCCCGAGGGAGCGGACGTGTTCCGGCGCGGCTGGTCGGGCAAGGGTGAGGGGCGGGGGCTGGGCCTCGCACTGGTGCGGCAGGTGGCGCACCGGCACGGCGGCAGCGCGGAGGCGGACCAACTGCCGGACGGTGGCGCGCGGTTCACCGTACGACTGCCGGCACGCAGGGAGGCGGACGCATGAGCACACCCGAGGTGCGGGTCCTCGTCGTCGAGGACGACCCGGTGGCCGCCGACGCGCACGCGCTGTACGTCGGGCGGGTGCCCGGCTTCACCGCCGTCGCGGCGGTCCACTCGCTCGCCGAGGCCACCCGCGTCCTGGAACGGACCCGGATCGACCTGCTGCTGCTCGATCTGACCCTGCCCGACGGCCACGGGCTGCGCTTCGCGCGCGGCCTGCGTGCCGCGGGCCACCCCGCCGACGTGATCGTGGTGACCTCGGCGCGGGACCTGGGCGTCGTCCGCGAGAGCGTCTCGCTCGGGGTGGTTCAGTACGTACTGAAGCCCTTCGCCTTCCCCACCCTGCGCGAACGGCTCCTGCGCTACGCGGAGTTCCGCGACACGGCGGCGGGAGAGGCGGCCGGCCAGGACGATGTGGACCGCGCGATGGCGGCCCTGCGCTCACCCCGGCCGGCCGAACTCCCCAAGGGGATCGGCGGCCCGACCCTGGACCGGGTCGCCGCGCTGCTGCGAGCGGCCCCCGAGGGGCTGACCGCGGGCGGGACGGCCGAGGCGGCCGGGATCTCCCGGATCACCGCCCGCCGGTACCTGGAGCACCTGGTGGACACCGGCCGCGCGGACCGCACCCCCCGGTACGGCCAGGTCGGCCGCCCCGAACTGCACTACCGCTGGCTGGCGGCGGCCCCGGCAGGGGCGGGCACCGGCTCGGTGTCGAAGGTGTAGAACTTCCGGTGGTCCAGCATGTCGGCCGGGGTCACGTCGTTCCACGGCCGCATGGTGTCGTTCAGGTCCACGACGTTCGGGGTCCCGGCGGCGGGCAGGTACGGCGACTGCGGGTGCAGCGCCTGCCAGTCGGCCCACAGCTTGTCGATGAAGGCGTGGTGCATCCAGAACACCGGGTCGTTGGGGGAGACCCCGGTGGCCATCTGGCCACCCACCCAGACGTGCACCCGGTTGTGCAGGTTGGCCCCGCGCCAGCCCTCCAGGTGGTTGCGGAAACCGCCGGAGGAGCTGTTCCAGGGAGCCGCGTCGTAGACCGGCATCGCGAGGACGGAGTCCACCTCGGCCCTGGTGGGCAGCTGGGCCACGCCGGTGCCGAGCGCGCGCCGCAGGTAGGAGCGGCCGTCCACCCGTACGGCTATCTCCCACTTGCCCGTCGCGTACGCGAAGGGTCCGTCGAGGACCTGCCCGTCGCGCGCCCGTCCGGTGCCGCCGAGGAAGTCGGCTGCCCAGAGGGAGGAACGGGCGGTCCGGTCGGCCGTCCAGTCCCAGTACGGAAGGGCCACCGCCGGATCGACGGCCTGCAGCGCCGCCTCGAACTCCAGCAGAAACCGGCGGTGCCAGGGCAGGAAGGACGGGGAGCGGTGGCCCACCCGGTCGCCCGAGTCGGTGTCGCCCATGATGAAGCCGTTGTGCGTGGTGACGAAGCGGTCGTAGCGGCCGGTCCGCTTCAGTTCGAGGAGCGCCGCGACGAACGCCCGCTTCTCCTCGGGGGTGAGCGAGGCCTGGTTCTTGCGGATGGTCATCGCATGCCGCCCATCGGGACGAGGGAGGCGCCCTGGAGTTCGCGCACGGCGGCGCGGGCCAGCGGAAGCGGGCCGGAGAAGGTCTCGTAGTGGTTGACGACGCTGATCCAGCTGCCGTCGGCGTTGCGCATCACGTGCAGTTCGCGGCCGTCTATGAGGACGGTGGGCTGGCCGGGGGACTGGTGGCCGCCGTGGTGGCCGCCGTGGTCGTCTCCGCCGCCCGAGGCGGGAAGTATCCGTATGCGGCGGCCCTGGTAGACCTCGTCGACGGTGCCCGCGGGGGTGGCGGGTGCGGCGGGACGGGATCGGGTGACGGCCGCGTGCGCGGTGGCGCCGGCGAGGCCGATGGCGGTGAGTGCGCCGGCAGTGGTGCCTAAGGCCTGTCGGCGGGTGATCTTGTTCATGACCCGAAGAGGTATCAGGGCGCGGAGAACACGGGACCGCTATCCGGACATGCGCGGATAAGTTGCCGATCGAACCAGTTGGATGATCTTCCCGTCCGGACTGGCTCCAGCGGCCCGGACGGGAAGATCTGTGTGAAAAAGCTTAACTGAGTGGAGATCTTGTGGTGATGCGGGGTGGGTATGGGAGGGATCACACCGCAGAGTCGGCCGGAAGCCGCAGTTGGAACCGCCCCCCGGGGCCCGGTCCGGCGCTCAGCGTGCCGCCGTGCGCCGAGGCGATGTCCCGCGCGATGGCCAGCCCGAGCCCGGTCCCACCCGCGTCCCGGCTGCGCGAGGTGTCGAGCCGGGTGAAGCGGGTGAAGATCCGCTCCCGGTCGGCCTCCGGGACCCCGGCGCCGTCGTCGCGGACCTCGAGGAGGACCTCGGCGGGTCCGCCGGAATTGCCGGACCCGTCGGACGACCCGCCGCGCCCGCCGGACCACCCGTCGGACCACCCGTCGGACCCGGCGGTGACGGTCACCGTGACGGCCTCGCGGGCGTGCTGCTGGGCGTTGTCCATGGTCGTGCGGACGTTCATGGGGCCCTCCCGAGCGGCTGTCTCGCTGCCTGTGTCACGGCCTGTGTCACGGCCTGTGTCACCGGCTGGTGATGACTCCACTCTCGGGGCCCCTCCTGAACCCTCCCTGAAGCGTCCTGAAGTCGACTTCAGGACGATCTATCCACTTCTATCCCGTTATAGTCCCGATATGGCTCTCCATGAGACGAAGGACCTGCGTGCCCGCGACGCCGAGACGGACGTGTTCGCGTCCACGCTCAGCGGCGAGATCCTCCCCAAGTACCGGATGCCCGAGGACCACTCGCCCTCCGAGGTGGTCTACGAGCTCCTCCACAACGAGCTGCTCCTCGACGGCAACGCCGCCCAGAACCTGGCCACCTTCTGCACCACCTGGTCGGACGACGGGGTCCACCGGCTGATGAACGAGTGCCTCGACAAGAACATGATCGACAAGGACGAGTACCCGCAGACGGCCGAGATCGAGGCCCGCTGCGTCAACATCCTGGCCGACCTGTGGAACGCCCCCGCCGGCTCCACCGGCACCGGCTGCTCCACCACCGGCTCCAGCGAGGCCGCCATGCTCGGCGGCCTCGCCCTCAAGTGGCGCTGGCGCGAGCGCCGCCGCGCCGCCGGACTGCCCACCGACAGGCCGAACCTGGTGTGCGGGCCCGTCCAGGTCTGCTGGGAGAAGTTCGCCCGGTACTTCGACGTCGAGCTCCGCCAGGTTCCCCTGGAGCCCGGAGCCACCGGCCTGCGCCCCGGGCAGCTCGCCGCGCACGTGGACGAGAACACCATCGGCGTCGTCGCCATCCTCGGCGTCACCTACACCTGCGTCTACGAGCCCGTCGCCGAGATCGCCGCCGAACTCGACCGGATCCAGGCCGAGCACGGCTGGGACGTGCCGATCCACGTGGACGCCGCCAGCGGCGGCTTCGTGGCCCCCTTCCTCCACCCCGACGTGGTCTGGGACTTCCGGCTGCCGCGCGTGGCCTCCGTCAACACCTCCGGGCACAAGTACGGCCTCGCCCCGCTGGGCGTCGGCTGGATCGTCTGGCGCACCGCCGAACTGCTCCCGGCCGACCTCGTCTTCTCCGTGGACTACCTCGGCGGGGACATGCCCACCTTCGCCCTCAACTTCTCCCGGCCGGGCGGCGAGATCATCGCCCAGTACTACCTGTTCCTGCGCCTGGGCCGGGGCGGATACCGCCGGGTCCAGCAGGCCTGCGCCGACACCGCCCAGTACCTCGCCCGCGAGATCGAGACCATCGGCCCCTTCACCCTCCTCTACGACGGCCAGGGCGCACTGCCCGCCGTCTCCTACCGGCTCACCGACCCGGAGGGTGCGGGATTCACCCTCTACGACCTCTCCGACCGGCTCCGGATGCGGGGCTGGCAGGTGCCCTCGTACCCGCTGCCCGCCGAACGCGACGACACGGTCATCCAACGGGTCCTGATCCGGCACGGGGTGACCCGGGACCAGATCGCGCTGCTCGTCTCCGACCTGCGCCTCGCCGTGGAACACCTCGTCGCGCACCCGCAGCCCGTGCCCGCGGCCCCGCCCCGGTCGGGCTTCCACCACTGACACCCGCCGGGAAGGGCCCGGCCCTCTGAGGACCACCGGGAAGGGCCCGGCCCCCTGGCACCCACCGGGAAGGGCCCGGCCCTCAGGACGCCGGCCAGCGCATTCCCAGCTCCGTCAGCGCGGCCGTCCGCTCCGGGGTGAGGGACGCGGCGCGGGAGCGCTGGTTGGCGACCCAGGAGCCGAGCCGCAGGTCCCGGTCGCCGACCCGCTCCACGTGCGTACGGGGCACCCGCAGGTGCCGCTCGCGGTCGTGGAAGCGCCGGGCCGCCTCCAAGTGCGCCGCCCACGCGTCCGCATGGGCGACCCGGGGCCTCGGCCGGTCCGGGGCCTCGGCCGGGGTCACCCCGAGGGTGTGCTCCAGCAGCCAGCGCTGGGCCCAGGCGAGACGCTCCCAGGAGGTGCGCTGGCCGCGCAGCCACACGCCGAGGTCCTCGCCCTGGACGACGGCCTCCCCGGGGCGCGCCGGGAGCCGGCCGCCCGCGTCCAGGTGGACCCGGGTCAGGTGGAAGCACCGCTGCCAGGAAATGTCCCAGGCCGGACACCAGGACGCGTCGATGGCCTCCAGGGCCTCCCGGCGCTCCTCGGACAGGGCTCCGGGGCCCTCCCGGCGGGCCGCCGCCCGCTGGTTCTTGACCCAGACCCCGACCGGGGCGCCGCGCCAGGTGGCGTCCACCGGAGGCAGCAGGTGACCGTGCTCGGCCGCCCAGCCGCTCGCCGCCGCGAGCCCCTCCTCGAAGGCCACGTCGAAGTGGCTCCACACCATGCCCAGTTCGTCGAGCTGGTCCACCCGCCGTCGGCCGAGCGCCCCGCGGCGGTACGTGCGCCGGGCATCGGCGATCCACTGGCCGAGCGGGAACCGGGCCAGCCCCGGCGGCCACGGGGCCTCGCCGCCGAGGGCCTCACCGGCCGCCGCGCCCGCCTCTTGGGCTCCACCGGCCGAGGGCACCTTGAACGCGAACGGCACCTTGAGGTCCCCGGCGATCCCGGCGTAGATCCGGGCGGCCTCCACCCCGCGCCGCCAGTGCTCGTGCTCCGGGTGCAGGACGCGCAGCCGGACGAAGGCGGCCAGCAGCGCCGGGTCTCGGGGCGTGGAGAAGCTCAGCAGGGCCTCCGCCCCGCCGCGCAGCCCGGAGCCGCCCACGGACTCCGCGCCGCCCGCGCCCGGTGCCCCGGGCCGGCTCGGGGCCTGGGGCTGCGCCAGGGACTCGACGAGCCGGGTGTCGTGGGCCCGTAGCGCCTCCAGCAGCCGCGCGAGGTCCCCGTACGCCCGCGAGGTCAGCATCGTCTCGGGGGACTCGCCCGGCCCCAGCAGCACCGGCACCACGAGGGAGGCGACCTTGCCCTCCCCGGGCCGGATGCGCAGCGCCCGGCCGACGGCCTGCACCAGGTCGGGCATGGAACCCCGTACGTCGGCCCAGAAGACCGAGTCGCACTCCTTGGTGTCCACGCCCTCGCCCAGTACGCGGACGCTGCCCAGGAAGGCCTTGTCCGCGACCCGTTCGTCCGCGAAGGCGCCCAGCACCCGCCGCCGGTGCGCGGCCGTGTGCTGTCCGCACAGCCAGTCCGCCCAGACCGTACGGGGGTACACCGGCCGGGGGGCCCAGCTCGTGGCGCGCAGCCGGGCGGCCACCGCGGGCAGCCCGGCCGCGAAGGCCTCGGCCTCCTTGGTCAGGTGGTGGAAGACGAGGGTGCGCCGGAACCCCTGCCGCACGGCGGCCGTCACCAGCGCCGTCTGGAGCGCGGCGAGCCGCACCCCGCGCACGGCGTCGGAGCGTCCGTCCGGCCCGAGGAGCACGGCCGCCTGGAACTCCGGATCGCTGACGTCCACGCAGACCACCCGGTAGGGCGCGCAGATGCCCCGGTCGACGGCCTCCGAGAGGGTGAGGGTGTGGCAGCGCGCGCCGAACGGCCCGTCCGGATCGTCCTCCATGGAGGCCACCAGGTCGCCCCGGCCGCGCCCGCCTTCCGGCGGCCGGCCGGTGCCCCCGGTGCCCTCGGCAGGCTCGGATTCCTCGGCGGACTGCCAGACCCGGGGCGTGGCCGTCATGTAGAGCCGGCGGACCGAGGGGATCCGCAGGTTGTCGTGCACCACCGCCCATGGCTTGCCGATCCGCCCCGAGGTCCGGTGCGCCTCGTCGACCACGATCAGGTCCCAGCCGGGCAGCCCCTCGCGGTGCGCGCGCTCGATGGTTCCGAGGCCCAGTGAGGCGTACGTGGCGTACACCGTGACCCGGTCGACGGGTGGGCCCGCCCAGTCGGCCAGTTCGGCCGGGTCGGTGGTGGTGGGCATTCCCGCGTCCTCGCCGCGCAGCGAGCAGACGGCGAAGGAGCGGCCGGTCCGGCCGCCCTCCCGCCAGGCCGTCGCGGTCTGTACGAGGAGGTCCAGGGAGGGCACCAGGACCAGGACCCGGCCGGCCCGCAGTTCCGCGGCCGTGTGCACGGCGACCAGCGACTTGCCGGAGCCCGTTGCCATGATCACCTGAGTACGGAGCCCGGTCCGTGGGACCCTGCGCCCGGCGGGCAGCTCCAGCGCCCGCACGGCGGCGTCGACGGCCTCGCGCTGGTGCGGACGGAGTTTCTGCCTGCTGATGCGTTCCACCTCCACCGTGATCTGCCGGTTTGCTTCCAGCTCCTATCTTGCCCCCATTTTGAATCAATGAGGGGGAGATCGCACCGATGGGTGCGGCGGAGCGGGCCGGGCAGGGCGCCGTGGAGGAGACGGGCGGACCGGGCTCGGGGGGCCGGGCCGGGAGGGTCACATCCGGGCACCGAAGTTCTGGGTCCACCAGGGGCCGCCGGCGCCCTGGTGGATGCCCACACCGATGTCCTTGAAGGAGCAATTGAGGATGTTCTCGCGGTGGCCCTGGCTCTTCATCCAGGAATCCATGACCGAAGCCGCCGTCCGCTGCCCCTTCGCGATGTTCTCCCCGTAGGTGGACCAGCGGTACCCGGCGGCAGTGGTCCGCTTGCCCGGGTCCGCGCCGTCCGGGTTGGTGTGCGCGAAGAAGTCCCGCCGCGCCATGTCGTCGGAGTGGCCCTGGGCGGCCGTACGCAGCTGCGCGTCGTCCCTGAGCGGCCCGCAGCCGGCCTTCGCGCGCTCGGAGTTGACCAGGGCTATCACCTGGGCGGCGGTGCTGCCGCCCGGCGGGGCGGGAGCGGGGCTCTTCGGAGGCGTGGACTTCGGGCTCGGCTTCGGGGTGGGCGTGGGGGTCGGAGCCGGGCTCGGCGTCGGGCTCGGGCCGGGGCTCGGCGAGGAGCTCGGCGAGGCGGACACGGAGGGGCTCGGGGTGGGGGAGGCCGGCTCCGGGGGCAGTGCGCTCTCCGACTCCGGGGCCACGAGCGCGGCCGCGGGCGCCTCGGGGGAGGTGGTGCCGGGCCGGGTGCCGAGGTAGGTCAGCCCGCCTCCCACGACGCAGGCGGCGAGCACCGCGCCACCGATCATCCGCCGCCGGCCGCGGGTGCGCCGCTGCTTGCGCAGCGAGGCACGCCCGTCCCCGGGGCCGCCCACCGTGGCGAACTGCGCCACGTCGCCGCCGCTGTCGGCGGGGCCGGCGCCCGGGGCGGGGGAGCCGCCCGGAGAGGGGGAGCCGCCCGGGGCGGGGGAGTCCCCGGCGTCGTACGACGATGCGGTGGCGGCCAGGCCCGCGGAGGTGAAGCCGGAGGCCGTGGCCGCCCGTACGCCCGCGAGCAGCGCCGCCGAGACCGGCACCAGCGCCAGCCCGGCCAGGAGCCCTTCGGCCGGGAGCAGGCCGCTCCACAGGCCGCCGCACCGCAGGCACGCGCGGGCGTGCCGGGCTATTCGCTTGCGCCACAGCGCCGAGGGCAGACCGTCCCAGCTCGCCACCACGGTCCGCAGGTCCTCGCAGGGCGGCTGGGCATCCAGCGCCCGCTCCACCACCCGGGCCGCCTCCAGCTGCGCCTTCATCCGCTGGACCCGTACCGCCGTGTGCTGTGCGGACAGCTCGAGCGCGTGCGCCATCTCGGTGCGCGTCAGCTCCCCGGCGCACTCCAGCCACCACAGGGACAGCAGTGCCCGGTCGTCGGGCTCCAGCCAGCGCGTGGCACGGGCCGTCTCGCGGCGCTGGCCCTCCAGCTGGAGCCGTACGACGGTCAGGTCCGCGAAGTCGGCGCCGGGATCGGCGAGCTCCCAGGCCGCTTCCAGTCCGCTCTCGCCGGGGGCGCTCCGACGGGCCTGCCAGTGGGCGCGCACCCGGTTCATGGCGATCGCGACCAGCCAGGACCGGAAGCTGTGGTCGTCGCGCAGGCCGCCCAGCCCGTCGAGCGCCCGCAGCATCGTGTCCTGGACGACGTCGTCCACGTCGACGGACCCGTTCAGGGCTCGCCCGACGATGTTGTAGACCAGCGGCAGATAGGCGCTGACCAGGTCGTCCTGTGCGCGGGGATCGCCCGCGCGGGCCGCGGCGACCAGCGCTGCCGTGTGCGATGTGCTCATAGAAAAGTCCCTGTCCGTACCGGCGCTCGATGATGCCCAATACCTGGGAGACCGTCGAGGGGGACTTTCATAACACTTATCCGCCGAACGGTTTTGCGGATGCGGAATCCGGAGCACCCGGCCCCGGTTTCGGCCCTGCTTCCGACTCCGTTTCCCCGGCCGGGGCGAGCCGGGCGGCCAGGGCGTCGAGATCGGGCAGGAACCAGATGTGGCGGCCCTCGTTCGATTCCCGTACGAGATCGCGCAGGGCCGAACTCGCCCCCAGGTGGTGCGAGAGGTCACCCACGACCACCAGGCGGACCCGGTAGTTCACGAACTTCTGCATGATCGCCCCGGCGAGCCCGGTGCGCAGGTCGAAGAAGCCGGCGTCAAGGCGCTCGACCGGGACGGCGACGATGTCGGTCCGGTAGAAGGCGCCGCCGATCAGCTGGTCGAGCGCGTCCTGCTCGGTGGCGACCGGCGGACCGTCGGCGCCGCAGACCAGGACCGGTACGCCGTGGTGCTCCTGGATGAGATCAGCCACGGTGCACCGCCCCCGCGTCGTGGCCCGGGTCGTGGTCCAGCTCGTTCCCCATGCCGTTGCCCGGGCCGAGCACCCCGTCGATCAACTGCAGCAGATCGGCGGTGGTGGTGGCGTCGCCGAGAATCACGATCTTCATGCGGGCCCGCTCCTTGTCGTAGACCGTCTGGACCCGCAGCGCGGCCGGGGTGGCCCGCGGGGACTGCGCGCTCGCCGTGACGAGGTTCGCGAGCCGGTTCGCCGCGTCGGGACCGATCGCGTCGACCTGCACGATGCTCGACACCTCCAGGTGCCGGCGCGGTGTCTCCCCGGCGGTGGAGGGATCCCCGGCGGCCGGGGCGGGACGGCTGGTCAGGGCCTCGAAGTCCGCCCGGCTGATCCGGTACTGCTTGCCGATGCGGACGGCTTTCAGCCGGCCTTCGCGCACGTAGTTCCGGACGGTGCGCACGTGCAGCCCGAGCAGCTCGGCGACCTCGCCGACCGAGTACAGCTCGCGTCCTTCGTCACTCATACTTCCGGATCCTACCCCAAGAGGGATGGATTCATTCTGATAGGGAAGGTTGGGGAAGGTTCGATGCTGCGAGATCAGCAGTCGAGAAGGAGTGCGAGAAGCCGCCCCGGCGCCCGCATCGGCAGGTAGTGGTCCGCGTCGGCTACCTCCTCCAGCCGTGCGCCCGGGATGCCTCCGCATCCGCCGAGAGGCGGCGAGGGGCCCCGGAAAACCGCTTCGACCGCGGCCGGGGCCCGCTCCTAGGATCGTCGGATGACGGATCCTCGCTACCCCGCCAAGCCCCGCCCCGGAGACCGCGTCGCGGTGCTCTCCCCTTCGGCCGGTCTGCCCGCGCTCTTCCCGCAGCCCTACGAGTTGGGGCTGCGCCGGCTCCGGGAGGAGTTCGGGCTGGTACCGGTGGAGTATCCGACCACCCGGAAGATGGGCGCGACGCCGCAGGAGCGGGCCGCCGACCTCCACGCCGCCTTCGCCGATCCCGAGATCAAGGCGGTGATCGCCAGCATCGGCGGCGACGACCAGATCACGCTCCTCCCGCACCTCGACGCCGATCTCCTGCGCGCCCACCCCAAGCCGTTCTTCGGCTACAGCGACAACACCAACCTCCTCCTGCACCTCGGGAACCTGGGGCTGGTCGCCTATCACGGGAGCTCGGTGATGGTCGAGCTCGGACGGCCCGGCGCCATGCACCCGCTGACGGCCGAGTCCCTGCGGGCGGCACTGTTCACCTCCGGCGAGTACGAGCTGACCGCCGCCGGCGCCAGCGGGGACGTCAACGGCCCCTGGGACGACCCCCGCACCTTCGACGCCGAACCGGAACTCGACCCGGCCAAGGGCTGGACCTGGCACCACGCCGACCGCGTGGTCGAAGGCAACGGCTGGGGCGGCAACCTGGAGATCATCTCCTGGCTCCTGATGGCCGACCGCGCCGTGCGGCCCGTGGAGGAGTACGCCGGCAGGGTGCTCTTCCTGGAGACCTCGGAGGACATGCCGCGGGCCCAGGAGGTCTACTGGATCCTGCGCAACATGGGCGAACGCGGACTGCTGCGGCGGTTCCCCGCCCTCCTGATGGGCCGGGCGAAGAGCTGGTCCTTCGAGAAGCGCTTCGACGCCGAGGAGCGGGAGCGCTACCGCCACGAGCAGCGCGAGGCCGTCCTGCGGGCGCTCGGCGAGTACGCCCCCGACATCATGGCCGTCTTCGACGTGGATCTCGGACACACCGACCCGCAGATCGTGATCCCCGTCGGGGGGCGCATCCGGGTGGACGGGCCCGCCCGCCGCCTCCACGTCACGTACTGACGGTGAACATCCCTTACACGTAGCTCCGTTGGGGTTCCCACGGCCGGGTCCGGGGTGACAATGGGGCTCCCACGGGACGTGTTGGGGGCGGCATGTCGACGTTGCTCTTCAGGGGATCCGGCCGGGCACGGGGCTGGGCCGGATACCTCGGTTCGGTAGGGCTCGGAGCAGGTGCGGTGGCGCTGGCGGCGGTGTGGACCTCGGGGCCCTGGGCCGCCGGGATCGGCGCGGCCGTCACCACGCTGTCCGGGCTGGCCGCCGAGCGGATGCGGCCTTCCGGGGAGGGCGCCGACCCCCGGGCCGCCGGGGAGCTCCTGCGTACGGCGGCGGGCCGGATCCCGCTGCTGCGCCAGGTGGACCGCCCCGAACTGGCCGGAGTCCACCCGGCCGAGGCCCCCGAGGCCCCGCCCCCGTACATCCGGCGCGACGCCGAACCGGGACTGCGGGCCACCCTGGAGCGCAGCCGCTTCGTCCTCGTGGTGGGGGAGTCCACGGCGGGCAAGACCCGGCTCGCCTACGAGGTGGCCCGCACCCGCTACCCCCGGCACGCCTTCGTCCGCCCGCTCTCCCGCGCCGCACTGCCCGAAGCGGTACGGATCGCCGGGCGGCGGCGCCGCGCCGTGCTCTGGCTGGACGACCTGGAGGACCACCTCGGCGCGGGCGGCCTCGGCGCCGCACAACTGGCCTCCCTGCGCACGACGGTGGTCATCGCGACGATGCGGGGCGAGGAGTACCGGCGCTACGACGCCCGTGAGGAGAGCCGGCTCACCGGCTCCGACCGGGACGCCTGGCGGGCCCAGCGCGACCTGCTCCACCAGGCGGCCGTCATCAGGCTGCCCCGGCACTGGTCCAGGGCGGAGCGCGGCCGGGCCGCCGCCCACCAAGGGGATCCGCGGATCGGGGCCGCGCTGCGCGCGGGCGAGCGGTTCGGGGTGGCCGAGGTGCTGGCGGCCGGTCCGGAGCTCCTGGCGGCCTGGGAGAACGCCTGGGCCCCGGGAGCCAATCCGCGCGGCGCCGCCGTGGTCGCCGCCGCGGTGGACTGCCGCCGGGCAGGACTGCGCCGCCCGGTGAGCCGCGCCTGGCTGCGCGAGCTGCACGCCCCCTACCTGGCGGCCCGCGGCGGCGGAGACCTCCAGCCCGAGCCGTTCGCGGAGGCGATGGACTGGGCCTGCGCCGCCGCCTACGCCACGAGCGGGCTGCTCATCGGCAACTTCGGGGCCGGATTCACCGCGTTCGACTACCTGTTGAACGCGCCGGGCAACGGTCCCGTGCCCGACCACCTGTGGCGCGGACTGCTGCCCCTGGTGGAGCCCGCCGACGCCTACGACATGGGGCTCGTCGCCCATCAGGAGGGGCGCCTCGCCCGGGCCGTCGAAGCCCTGGGCCTCGCCTCCCGCGGCGGGGTCCCCGGCGCCGAACTGCCGCTGGCCATCGCCGTCGGGGACTCCGGGAAACCGCGCCGGGCCGCCGCCGATCTCGCCGGGATCGCCCGTAGGCGCGCCGCCCGGCTCGGGCCCAGGCACCCCGACACCCTGGCGGCCCGGCATCAACTGGCCTTCTTCGTAGGGGAGGCCGGGAACCAGCTGGCCGCCGCGGCCCAGTTCGCGGAGCTGCTCGAGGACGTGGCGGAGGTACTGGGACCCGATCATCCGGACACCCTGGCGGCCCGCCACCAGCTGGCCTACTTCACCGGCGGGGGCGGTGATCCCCGCGCGGCGGCCCGCCAGTTGGAGGCGCTGCTGACCGACCGCTTACGGGTCCACGGCGCAGGCCATCCGCAGGTGCTGGCGACCCGGCGCAGCCTGATCTGGTTCCGCCCGTGCGAACCGGCTCATGCGGAGGCGGAGTTCCGGAGACTGCTGGCCGAAGCCGAAGCCGCCGACGGGATCGGGCCCGACGATCCGCACACGCTCGCCATCCGGGGAAGCCTGGCCGCGCTGGCGGCCCGCGCCGGGCGCACCGCCGAGGCGGCCGAGGCCTGGGCGGAACTCACCGCCGACCGGACCCGGGTGCTCGGCGAGGACCACCCCCACGTGTTCTACTCCCGCCTGGAATGGGCCCGTACCCTGCTCGCCCGGGGCCGGGCCTCCGAGGCGGCCGCGGTGCTGACCGGCGCCCTGGCGCGGGCCGAGTCCGTGCTGGAACCGGGCCACCGCCACCTGCGGACGGCCCGGGAACTGCTGGCCCGGACCTCCGGCCGGGATCCTGCCGCCGACCGGCCCGAGAACTCACGGCGCGCGCACCGCCCCGACTGACCGGGTCGCGTCCCCTGGTGGGCTACAGCAGCGGCGCCAGTGCCCGGGTGGCCGCGAGCAGGGCGGGTGCGCAGGCCTCGATCTCCGTGCGGGAGACCAGGAAGGTCACGGTCGTGATGCTGACGCCGCCGATGGGGCGGCCGCCGGCGTCGAGGATCGCGGCGCCGATGCAGCGGATCGTCGCCTCGTTCTCCTCGTCGTCCACGGCGAACCCCCGCGCCCGTACGGCTTCCAGCTCCGCCTCCAGGGCCTGCGGCGTGGTGAGCGTGTTCGGCGTGCGGCGCGGCAGGCCGGCCGCGGCGACCAGGTCGCGGGCCTCGTCCCCGGGCAGCCGGGCCAGGATGCTCTTGCCGATCGCCGTCGTGTGCAGCGGCATCCGCATGCCGACCCGCGAGGCGGTCCGGAAGGGCTGTGTGCTCTCCAGCTTCCGGATGTAGGTGATGGTCTCCCCGCTGTGCAGGGCGAGATGGACCGCCTGCCCGGTGGCCTCCTGCAGTTCCCGCAGGATCTGCTCGATGCCGGCCGGCTCCCCATTGCCGACCAGGGCGGACAGGGTGCGCAGCCGCGGGCCGACGCCGTAGCGGCTCTCGCCCTCGGAGCGTACGAAGCCCTGCTCGATCAGCGAGGCCAGGATGCGGAAGGTGCTCGACTTCGGCACGGCCGCCGCGGCCACGACATCGGTGAGCCGGTGCGGGCCGCCGGGCGCGGCCACGGCCTCCAGGATCCGCATCGACTTCTCCAGTGCCGTACCCGCGGCGGAGGACCGGCCGCCGCGGGCGGTGCTTTCGGCCTCCGCGCTTTCGACCTCCGTACTTTCGGCCTCCGCGCTCTCGGGCCTGCCGTCCGTGGACAAGGGATCTCCAGAGGTGGGTATGGTCTGCACCAGAAGTGTTCCGGTACACAATACCAAGTTCCATTACGTGGAACAAATGGAGGACCCTTTGTCCTGTCACCCGTATACGGCCATCACCGCGCAGCGCCTGCTACCGGTCCTGCGCAACGCCGACGCGGACGAGGCCGTCCGCCACACCGCCGCCCTGCTCGCCGCGGGCTGCCGCGCCGTCGAACTCACCACCTCCACCCCCGGCTGGGCCGGGGCGGTGGCCCGCACCGCCCCGCTCACCGACGCGCGGGGGCGGTCCGCCCTCATCGGTGTCGGCACCGTCACCACCGCCCCGGCCGCGCGCACCGCACTCGACGCGGGCGCCGCCTTCCTCATCTCCCCGTACCCGGCCCCCGAGGTCCGCGAGGTCGCCCGGGAGCGCGGGGCCGCCTTCATCGAAGGCGGCTTCACCCCCGGCGAGATCGCCTCCGCCGTCCGGTCCGGCGGCGCGGCGAAGGTGTTCCCCGCCCACGTGGGCGGCCCGCGGTTCATCCGTTCCCTCAAGGCCGTCCTCCCCGACGCCCTGATCATCCCGACCGGCGGGATCGAGCCCGGCGAGGTCCGCGACTGGCTCGCCGCCGGGGCCGCCGCCGTCGGGATAGGCAGCGGCCTGCCCGCCGATCCGGGCGAACTGGCCGCCCTCTTCGCCGACCTCGCCCAGCCCTGCTGCGGCGACTGCGCGGCTCCGGAGCCCCGAGCGTGAGCGGGGAGTACGACGTCCTCGTCCTCGGTGAGGTCCTCGTCGAGATCCACGCCGAGACCGCCCTGCGGGACGCCGCCGACGGCACCCCCGCCCGCGTCTCCTTCTCCGGGGACGCCCTCAACGCCGCGGCCGCCGCCGTCGCCGCCGGAGCCCGCACCGCGCTCCTCGCCGTCGTCGGCGAGGACGAGCTGAGCGTCCCGCTGCTGGCCCGCGCCGCGGAACTCGGCGTGGACGTCTCCCACGTACGCCGCTCCCCGCGCCCGAACGGCGCCTACCTGCTCTGCGCCGACACCGAGGGCGACCGCGAGTTCGTGTACTGGCGCACGGGCAGCGCCGGTTCCACCCTCTCGGTGGAACACATCGAGTCCTGGCGGGAGTTGCTGACGGGCTCCAAGGCCCTCATCACCAGCGGCATCGCCGGCGCCCTGTCGCCGAGCAGCCGCGAAGCCGTACTGCTCGCCGCCCGCACCGTGCACGAGGCCGGCGGGCACCTCTCCTACGACCCCAACTTCCGCTCGCGGCTCACCAGTCGAGGTGAGGCGCGGACACTCCTGGCCCGCATCGCCCCGCTGACCGGGCTGCTGAAGACCTCCTGCCCGGCCGACGCGCTGGCCATGGTCGACACCGGCGACCCGGCCGAGGCCGCCGCCCGCTACCGGGCCCTGGGCGCCCGCAGCGTCGTGGTCACCGCGGGCGCCGACCGGCTGCTACTGGACGACGGCACGACAGCGGCGTACCTCCCCGTCCCGGTCAACCCGGCCCCGGTCGACGCGACCGGCGCCGGGGACTGCTTCACCGGCACCGCCACCGCCCGCCTCGCCCTGGGCGACAGCCTCGCGGACTCCGTGGCCTACGCGGCGGCGGCCGCCTCCCTCTCCGTGTCCGGCCGCGGCGGCACCGGACGCATCCCGGATTTCACCGAAACGACGGCCCTGGCGGCCGCCCACCGCGAAGACGTCCGCAGGGCCGGACAGGCACGCAACGAACGCGATCGTTCGTGACCCGAAGATGAGCACGAGGCGCGCGCAGGTCCCGAAGGCGGCGATGGCTACGAGGCCTCGAGCAGGGCCGTCTCCTCGGGCGGCAGCCGCAGCGCGCCGGCGGCGACGTTCTCGGTCAGGTGCTCCGGATTGCCGGTGCCGGGGATGGCCAGGACGTGCGCGCCCCGGCTCAGGGTCCACGCCAGGCGGAGCTGGGCCGGGGACACTCCGTGGGCCCGCGCGAGGTCGCGTACCGCCGGGCCCTCCTCGGTGACCCCTCCGGCCTCCTTGCCCGCGCCCGCGATCGCGAAGAAGGGGACGAAGGCGATGCCCTGCTCTCCGCACGCGTCGAGGAATGCGTGCTCCTCGGCCGGCGAACCGATCCCGTAGGCGTTCTGCACGCAGACCACGGGCGCGATGGCCCGCGCCTCGGCGAGGTGGTCCGGCCGTACGTTGGACACGCCCAGGTGCCGGATCAGTCCGGCGGTGCGCAGCTCGGCGAGGGCGCCGAAGTGCTCGGCGATCGAACCGGTCTCCGCCTGGCGCGGGACGCGCAGGTTGACCACGTCCAGGTGGTCGCGGCCGAGCTGGCGCAGGTTCTCCTCGACCTGCCCGCGCAGCTGCCCGGGCGTGGCCCACCACCAGTCGCCGGCGGCGTCGCGGCCCGGCCCGACCTTGGTGGTGATGACCAGCTCGTCGGCGTACGGGGCGAGGGCCCGGTTGATGAGCTCGTTGGCGGAGCGGGTCGCGGAGAAGTAGAAGGCGGCCGTGTCGATGTGGTTGACCCCCAGCTCGACCGCCTTCCTCAGCACCCCGGTCACCCGGTCCCGGTCGCTGGGTGAGCCGTCGGCGAGGTGGGTGAGCCGCATCGCGCCGAAGCCGATGCGGCGGACCGGGAGGTCGCCGAGGATCCAGGTGCCGGAGTCGGCTGCGTTGATCTTGTCGGAAGTCATCGGGTGAGGGTAGCGGGGTCGGTGACCCACCCCGCGAACAGCACGAGACCGGACTCCCGGTCGACGGCGAGGAAGCCGAAGGGCCGGTCCACCTCGAACTCGGCCTGCCGGACCCGGTGCGACCGGACCCTCGCGGCCCCGCGGGGCATGGCGACGGCGGTGACGGCCGCGGCCTCGAACCCCTCCGCGTGGAAGCGGGCCACGGCCGACTGGCGGGCCGAGCCGACGGCCAGGGGGACGGAGGAGATGCCGGGGAAGTGGCCGGGACGGGCGGCCGCGGAGGCGAGCCCGAACAGCTCGGATTGGAGCAGCAGATCGTGCTCGGCGCGGAGGTCGAAGGCCACCGTGGCGATCCGGGCAATGGGTTCGGGGCTGGTCGAATCCACTGTGCGGAGCGACAGCCCGGGTCCCGCGGCGCCGTCGGGAAGCCCGCTTGCGGTCGAGGAGGCCAGCGCGCCCGTGACCTCGGAGATCCCGGTGGTCAGCACGTCGCCCGGCGCGGCCCCGGGCTCGCCGAGCACCAGGTGCACGTCCACGCCGTGGGCGCCGGGCGCGCCGGGTACGCAGAGCAGGGTGACCGGACCGCAGGATCCCCGGGCCACCCGGATCCGCTGGGGGAAGGCGTGGGTGACGGACAGCCCGCGCAGGCCGCGCCCGTTCCACGGGCCGTGGGACGGCTGGACCGGCCGCTCGGAGAAGGGTTTCTCCCAGGTCAGGTTCAGCGCGAGCGCGGAGGCGAGGACCAGGTCGACGTGCGGGCCCGCCTCCACCGGCATCCGCTCGACCAGGCCGCCCGTGCGGTCGGCTGCCCAGGCGTCCAGGGCCTTGCGGTCGGTGTCCTCGTCTCCGGTCAGCGTGGCCCGGGTCCCGGCCGGGAGCCGGTCAGACCACGCCGCCTCCAGCGGGAGGTCCCGCCGCGCCCACACACCGGTGGCCGCGCGCAGGCCCCGTACGCCGTCCAGGGCGGTCAGCAGTTCCCGGGCGGCTTCTGCCGCCGTGCCGGCGGGTATACCGAGGGCTTCGGCCAGTTCGGTGCGGGCCGGGCCGTCGGCGCCGTCCGCGAGGAGGGCCAGCAGCGGCCAGACCCCGGTGGCCGTGAACACCGTGCCTTCGGCCGGGTCCGCGGCCTGCGCCGACCATCGTGCCGCCCACCGTGCCGTCAGGCGGTTGACCGCCTCCACCGTCGAGTTGTCCATGGAACGGAGCGTACGGGCCGGGGCCGGGCGGAGCGGGAGCGGCTCAACCCCATTCCTCGGCATCCAGCTTGGCCCAGGCTTCCGCTTCCTCCGCCTCGTGGTCCACTTCTTCGGAGGGGAGGGGGTCCGTCACCCAGCCCGCCGCGAGCACCAGGCGGGAGGTCCGGTGGACGGCGAGGAAGCCGAAGGGGCGGTGGAAGGCGACCTCGGCCTGCCTGACGCGGTACCTGAGCCGGGGCATCGCGCAGCCGACGGCTAGTCCGATCGCCGTCACGGCGGCGGCTTCGAAGCCCTCCGCGTGGAATCGGGCCACGGCCGACTGCCGGGCCGAGCCGACGGCCAGCGGCTCGCCGCTGATCCCCGGGAAGTGGCCGGCCCGGGTGTCGCGGGCGCTCTCCAGGCCGAACAGCCAGGCCGGGTCGAGGAGATCGTGGTCCGCCTTCACCTCGAAGGCCACCGTGCTGATGCCGAGCCGGTGTTCGCGGCGGTCCGAGAGGACGCTCCGGATGTGCAGCCCCGGCCCAGGGTTCCCCTCGGGCAGCAGGCTCGCGCCCGTCGACGGGATCGCCCGGGTGACGGCCGCGATGCCCGCCTGGAGGGTCCGGCCGGGAGGGGCCTGCGGCTCGCCCAGGACGAGGTGGACGTCGACCCCGCCGTCGCCCACCACCTCCAGCAGGGTCACGGGGCCGCTCGGCGCCCGGGCCACGCGGACCCGGTCGAGGAGGGTCGTACCGCGGCTCAGGCCCTGCACCGTCCGCCCTGCCCACGGGCCTTCGTCGATCTCGGTCGTCCAGGGGTCGAAGGGCTGGATCCACCGCGTGCGCAGCGTGAGCGCGGAGGCGAGCACGAGGCGCGTCTCCTCGTCCACCTCCACCGGCATCTGCTCAACAAGGCCGTCGGTGCGGTCGGCTGCCCAGGCGTCCAGGGCCTTGCGGTCGGTGTCCTCGTCTCCGGTCAGCGTGCCGCGGGTTCCGGCGGGGAGCCCCGCCGACCAGGCGGCCTCCAGCGGGAGGTCCCGACTGGTCCACAGGCCGGTGGCGGAGCGCAGGCCCCGTACGGCGTCCAGGGAGGTCAGCAGTTCCCGGGCGGCTTCTGCCACCGTGTCGGCCGGTATGCCGAGGGCTTCGGCCAGTTCGGTGCGGGCCGGGCCGTCGGCGCCGTCCGCGAGGAGGGCCAGCAGCGGCCAGACCCCGGCGGCCGTGAACACCGTGCCCGTGCCGTCCGCCGCCGCGTGTCCGGCCCAGCGGGAGGTGAGCGCGTTGACCGCCCGTACCGTCTTCGTCTTCATGCGGGGGAGCGTAAGGGTTGGGGCGCCGCCGGGACGGGTCGTTTTCCGCGGCCCGGCGGCGCTGTTCAGGGGGCGGGGCCGTCAGCGGCGGCCGCGCAGGCCCTCGTCGACCGCGGTCATCAGCTCACCGTCGGCCGTGTCCGCGTCCAGCGACCAGAACATCGCGCCGCCGAGGCCCTCTTCGCGGATGTACCGGGTCTTGGCGCGCAGCACCTGCGGGTCGTCGTACGTCCACAGGGTGGTGCCGTCGAAGAGCCAGGCACTGCCGTTGCGGCGGTCCCGGTGGAGCTTGTAAGTGCCGGACGCGGCAAGCTGCTTGAGCTCCTTGTAGTCCGCGTACCCGTTCGCCCAGGCGGCCGGGGCGGGGCCCGTCGCGGGCTGCCCCATGCCGTCCCCGCCGCCGCTGACGCCGGTCCAGCCCTGCCCGTAGAACGGCATGCCCATCACGAGCTTGTGCGCGGGTGCTCCGCGCCGCTCCCAGGCGTCCACGGTGCCGTCGACGCTGAAGTCGTTCCGCGCGTACAGCGCGGACTGCTGGGCGGTGGTCGCCTCACCGGAGACGTGGAAGTCGTAGCCCTGGAGGGTCACGAAGTCGAGGTCGCGCATGATCCGGCGGACGTCGAAGCCCGCGTCGATCTTGGCGGGGGCGGTCGGGACGAAGGCGGACAGCTCGTACTTCGACTTCCGCTTCTGGCTGCGGGCGTAGTCGTCGAGCTGGGTGCGGAACTCGCTCACCAGCGCGGTGAAGTTCTTCTTGTCCTCGGGGCGGTATGTGGTGTCGGCGTCGCCCGAGGAGCCGGGCCACTCCCAGTCGAGGTCGATCCCGTCGAAGAGGCCGGCGGCCGAACCCGCGCCACCGCGGCTGCCGTCCTGCGGGAGGTTGCCCTTGATGTACAGGTCGATGCAGGAGGACACGAGGGCCTTGCGCGAGGCCGGGGTGAGCGCGGCGTCCGAGAAGTGCGTGGACCAGGACCAACCGCCCAGGGAGATCAGGACCTTGAGGTTCGGGTGCTTGGCTTTGAGCTCGCGGAGCTGGTTGAAGTTGCCGGCGAGCGGCTGCACCCAGTCGTCGGCGACGCCGTCCACCGAGTTCTCGGCGTCCAGCGGGCGGACGTAGTCGGCCCAGGCATCGGCCTCACCGGGGATGTTGCCGGTGAAGCACTTGCCTTCCGCGCTGATGTTGCCGAAGGCGTAGTTGATGTGCGTGAGCTTGCTCGCGCTGCCGTTCTTCTCCAGGTCTTGGACCTGGAAGTCCCGTCCGTAGACGCCCCATTGGGTGAAGTAGCCGACCTTCTTGTACGAGCGGCCGTGCCCGGAGTCGCCGTGGCCGGCGCCGTCGTGGGCGGGGGCGAAGGCGGTCAGCAGGGAGAGGGAGCAGGCGGCGACGGCCAGCCTGCCGAGCATGCTGCGGCGCATGGGCTTCCTTTGCGGATGCGGTGAGTGGTGCCGGGGCGCGTGCGCTGTGCATGCGGAAACTATTGGTCTGGACCACAGAGGGTCAAGGGGGCGGGGCGAATCGAAGTGGGCCCGCCCGTGTGCTTCCGGCGCGCGTGCCGCGGGGTCAACTGTCCACGGCGCGATACATGTTGTCTCGAAGTGTGGGCGTCGCATGGGATGGGCCGGGGTGGGCCGACCCCTGCCGATATCACCCTGACCAGGGAGGACGGCCCGCTCGTCGACCGGCTCGGGTGCGCCGGCGCGCGGACCCGGGACGAAAATTCCTCGTGTTCGATCACCGAATTCAGTGGATCTTCGGCGTGCGCCATGACATGGTTGGTCTCACCGAAGGGGTGTAGCTCAGTTGGTAGAGCACCGGTCTCCAAAACCGGTTGTCGTAGGTTCGAGCCCTGCCACCCCTGCCAAGCCCGACCCAGTGTGAACTTAGCGAACGCCCAGGTGGGAGACCCTTTCCCCCTGGGCGTTCGCTGTTTCCTCGACGTCTGCCGGAGCCTCCCGGACTCGGACGGAGTCTGTTCGGTGCACCTCGCCCGGGTGGAGCACCCTTCCGATGGCGCCGCAGTCCCAGCAGGCCTCGTCGTGGGGCTCGTGCGGCGGGTGCGATGCGCGGGCCGACGTGGCCGCCCATCGTGCTCCGTTCAAGGCGCGTGTCAGCGCACGGTACCGGGGCTGGTCAGGCCGGACTCGCCGATGACCTGGTGGAAGAAGTCCGGCGACGGTTTTGCGACGCCCCACTCGGCCGAGGTGACGGTCAGGTCCGCGGGTAGCTGCAGCGAGCGCAGCAGGTCGCCCATCTTGGTGCTCTGGTTCCCGGCGATGACGACCCGGACGCCCATGCCCTGGAGCGTGGCCAGGGCAGGCCGGACGTCTTCGTACAGGTCGGTCTCGTCGAGCTGTTCGCCGCGGCCGGCAGCCTCGCGCGCCCGGTACTCGGCGCCGATGTCGATGCCCGGCTTCAGCAGGCGGGGGGCATCCGCGTTGTCGCGTCCGTCCACGACGACAGCTCCGACGAGCGCCGACAGGGTATGGCGGGGAACGCCGAGCCAGTCGGCCCAGCTTGCCCAGTAGCGGTCATCCTTGGTGAGTGTCTCGCCGACGTCGAGTACGACAGTGCGAATCATGCGCGCGATCTTACGGCGGGCTCACTCGCGCCCGATATCCTGTGCGACATGTCCCAGACCCCACCCGACCGTGGTCCTGTGCGCTCTGCGGCCGAGGTCAATGTCGAGATCCGGGCGCTTGTCGCCGCGGGCGGGGCGGCCACGGCGCGGTACGAGGAACTGCTGACTGAGTGGGCTGCTGCGATCCGGGCTGATGTCAGACCTGCCGCCTAGGATCCGGCCGCGGCAGATGCACAGGTAGACGAAGCAGCAGGCCGGCAGCGACTGGTCGAGCTGAAGCGCGCCGGCGAGGGGTGACCGAGCACGCGAAGGTCCACGGGCTGAACCGTTTCGACGTGGAGGAGAAGGCGGTCAAGGCGGCTCTGTATCCGGAGCCGGCCGAAGGCTGACAGCACTCCGCCCCACCGGGCGCTGTTCCGGTGGGGCGGTTTCGTGCACCTGCAGCCCTGCAGCATCCCCGCGTGTAGTAGCCGCTGGTTGACGTGCTCACTATCGCGCGGGCCACTGACAATCCCGAGGATCCGGGGGCAGGACCGCGCGAGTGGAAGCGAATACAGGTAGTCCACGTAGGTGGGCGGCGAGCGCACGCGTCCGCTCGCCAGGGATGCCTCGCGGCGGGCGATCGCCGTCGAGGGACTGGATCCCTGCCCGTTCTGTCGGCCCGACGTCGCCCTCGGCGCGCTGGACCGACCAGGGCCCCGCACGCTGGAGGCATGGCCGACCAGGCGCAGGTCACCGTCCACCCCGTCGCCCCGACCGGCGGTCGGCGAGTCGTGGGGCACATCCACGGCACCGACGCGATCCTCGGCGTCGCCTACTCGATGGCCGACGTCATCGAGTTTCTGCGGCGGGCCGGCTGGCTCGATGAGGCGGACTGGCCGCCGATCGTGTGGCAGGGCGGCGGACCCGAGGAATGGACGAAGGAGTCGTCATGAGTGAGAGTGCCGCACGGAGAGGCGCGGGTCGGTGCGGAGCTGGGGCGACGGGTAGGCGCGCGGCAGCCCTCCCGTGGGGAGCCGGGAGGGCGACGAGCCCGGGATGGTCCGGAGCCACACCATATGCACGGGCTTGGGCAGGCCGGTAGGCATATGACAGGGGAGCTTCAGGTGAGGGCTTGACGTACTTGCGCACGTGCTCGGGCCTTTCTTGTGCCGAGACTTCGCCACGAGTATCACCAGTGACGCCCTTGCTCGCCGAGGTGGGTCAAGGATGAGTGCCGGTACTCGTGAAGGCCCCACCCGGTTCCGGGCCCTGCGGTGGAGGTGGCTTCGTCGAGGAGGGCCCGCGCTTGATCACGGGAGAGGCGGCCAGACCCGTGTCCGGGCAGACGTCTCGGGCGCTGGCGACCTTTCCCGGGCCGGGCTTTCGGTGGCCGATGAAGACTGGGCCGTGGGAGCGTCCCTTGAGG
This sequence comes from Streptomyces sp. NPDC059957, assembly GCF_042730015.1. Taxonomy (NCBI): domain Bacteria; kingdom Bacillati; phylum Actinomycetota; class Actinomycetes; order Kitasatosporales; family Streptomycetaceae; genus Streptomyces; species Streptomyces sp. NPDC059957. Next base: position 83,992 of record NZ_JBHWMB010000010.1, read on the forward strand.
AGGCGGGGGCAGGAGGCGCGCCGTGCCCGCGCCCCAGTACACGGTCCCGACCACTACCTGGCGAAGTCCCTCAACGGCGCCGACGCCGCCGAGGGACTGGAAGCGTTCGGCTTCGCCGAAACCGCCGAGATCCTCCGAAGCCGACACGGCCTCGGACCTTCGGGTGTGGCAAGCAGCCCCACCGCGAGCGGCAGGGGCGATCATCCGTATGGCATCCCATCGCGAACCAACCCTTCTGAAAGAGCCGCCTTTGAGCTGGGGCTCACTGCGGGCGTCACCTGCCGCCGATCTTCGGGTGCACACTGGCGGCATGCCGAGACAACTCGAGAGCGACGCAGTACTGGTGATCGACGGGACCGAACGGGCCGTCTACGCCCGGGTCTCCATTTTCGACGAAGGCGCCCAGGCGAAGACGTGGTTCGGCTCCATCCGCTCCGACGAACCCGGGCTCGAGCGGGAACTGCTGAACGCGCGCGCGGCCATCCTGCGCATGCCGGACGGCAAGGAGGGATCCATCAGAGCCAGCGACGGGCCGAGCAGCAGCCGGGGCGAGGTCGCCTTCACGGGGAGTGGACAGCCGCCCACCTGACCCCGGGGCACAGCAAAGGCCCTCACCCGGAAGGGGGTGGGGGCTTATCGCACTCCAGTTTTCACGCGTCGGTCACTAGACGGTCGATCCGCTGGTTGAGCGCGTCCTTGACGACGGTGAAGTCGTCACGTGTCTCCTGCGCCGCGTCCTTCGTGCAGCCCGTCCGACGAACGCGGCGGCAACGGTCGTCGCCGTGCCGGCCCCGATCTGCACCCTGGTGTCACCGTTCACAGGGAAGGCCCGGCCACAGCACTAGCGTCCGTCCACCGGGCTGCGAGGGCGCAGAACTGACCTCCGCCGCGTGGCGAGTTTGTCGGTCGCAACTGTCGCCAACAGCTCGACATCCGCGCTAGGCGAGTCAAGGGTGGTGTAAGGCGAGTTGTTGATGCTGCCGAGCGACACCGTGCCGTATCCGACGACCGCATTCCGCACGGCAGCCGCATAGCGGTAAAAGGCCGCAGTGCGCTGCCCAGAGTCCCGCATTGCCCGCGTCAAGTCGCCATGGGGGAAGAAGTCAGCCCGCTGCTGCCGGGACATCTCCAGCTGGACGCCGGCCGACCCCACGTTGGTGTTGCAGATGTTGTCCGGGGCGCCGCCTGCAATCTCCGCGGGTGCATCCGAAACCGTAAATCCGGCCGCCCTCAGTGCGCATGCGAATCGGGCGCCGAGTTCCTCGTCGAGACCGCCGAGCGCGGTCACCGCCACCCCCTCCACGCCGGTATAGCCGTGGAAGGAGATCGTGCGGGTGCTGGCTTTCACGAGTGCGACGGCCATCGGTTCGTCAAAATTCGTGGACGTGATGTGGAGGTCGGTATTCCCGGAAGGCTTCAGGCCCTTGAAGTCGTAATACGCCATGCCGGTGCCACCGGCGGATACCTCGTAGGCCATCTCGCTGGACCCGGCCTCAATGCCGCCTCCGTGGATTGCGATCGCGGCATACGTGGCTCCGGTCGGCGTGACTGCGGTCCGGTTGTAGTCGACGCCCTCCGTCTCGGCAGCGGCGAGCGATGCGAAGTCTGGGTAGAGATCTCCCATGTCAGGGCGCCTGCACGCTGAAGTCGCAGGCGCCGGCGCCCGAAGTCGTCCATGGCCGCCCGGCGTCTGACGTGCCCCGGCCAGAGGCGGTCATTGCCTCACCGCCGGCCTTCACGTCGAGGAGCACGTCCAGCAGATCAGTGGTCCACAGCGGCCCCATCGGTGTGGCCGACAGGAAGTCGGTGTCGTCCGAGTCCGAGTCCGAGTCCAAGTCCGAGTCCACGTCCGAGTCCGCTAGGTCAGTGATGCGGATGATGTCGCCAGGCTGTAGCGCAGCCACCTCTGGGACGAGTTTCCACGGTGCGGTCATTGCTGAGGTACCAATCAATCGTCGACCGGCGTCAGCCGCGGTATGAGCTGCCCGTAGGCGATGGTCAGCCGCGGGGTTTGGTCGTACAGGGAGATATGCGACCGGTACTGGAGTCCCGCCTGCTCACGGTCCTCGTACAAGATCCCGCCGTCGGCATCCTCTCACTCGCCGAACAGGCTCATGAGTGTGCCCGGCCGCTGAGGGCCCATCTCGGTCGCCGAGCCCGGACCGATAGGAGTGAGTGTGCCGGCCGAGTCGTGCAGGTCCACCACGAACGAGGTGCTCGTCCAGTAGCAGGTGCCCCGGAGGGCGTAGCCTTCCTCGGGTGGCGAAGATCGTGACGTATGTAGAGATGACCGACCCGGGTCAGCTCGTTCCCGGTGCGCCGGTCCCGGGGCTGGAGCTCGTCGCCGTCGGCGACGACCTGTCGCTGGTTCCCGACGTGATGGCCAGGATCGGCGCGCCGTACCGGTGGCGCAGCGCCCGCCGCGGCCCGCAGGAGTGGCAGGCGTGGTTCGCCGAGCATCCGGACCTGACGTGCTGGCTGCTGACCCTGGCGGACGAACCGGCCGGCATGGTCTGTTACGACCTTCACCCGGGCGGCGACGTCGAGATCAGGACCTTCGGGCTCCTGCCGGAGTTCACCGGGAAGGGGCTCGGCGGTCATGCGCTGACTCTCGCGATCCGGCAGGGCTGGCAACTCGTACCGGACGTGCGCCGGGTGTGGCTGCACACGTCGTCGGCGGACCACTTGAACGCGCTGCCCAACTACCACCGCCGCGGGTTTCAGACCTTCAAGACCGAAGAAGAACCGTTGGATTCGGGCAGGCCCTAATCAATGGCGGGCCCGCCGGGCGTGCGGACATGATCGCGCCATGACCGCACAGACGATCACAGCAGCTGCATCCGGCACGTGGACGCTCGGCGACCTCACGGTCAACCGGATCGGCTTCGGCACGATGCGCCTGCCCCAGCACGGTGAGGCACTCGCGGCCGAGGCCGTTCCACGGGACCGCGACCAGGCGATCGGCGTACTGCGCCGCGCGGTCGAGCTGGGCGTGAACCACATCGACACCGCCGCGTTCTACTTCTCCTCGCTGCGCTCCGCCAACGAGCTGATCAACCGGGCGCTGGCTCCCTACCCGGACGAGCTCGTCATCACCACCAAGGTCGGACCGGGCCGCGACCCCTCGGGCCAGTGGCTGCCGCACGCCACCCCCGAGCAGTTGCGCGGCCAGGTCGAGGAGAACCTGCGCCAGCTCGGCCGAGACCACCTCGACGTGGTGAACCTGCGCATCGTCGGCAGCGACTCGATCGCCGAGCGCTTCGGCGCGCTGGCCGACCTGCGGGCGGCCGGACTCGTCCGGCACCTGGGCCTGTCCAACGTCCGCCCCCACCACCTTGCCGAGGCCCAGGACATCGCGCCGGTGGTCTGCGTCCAGAACATGTACGGAATCGGCGCGTCCCCGGAGCAGCAGGAGCTGCTGGACATCTGTGGCGAGCAGGGCATCGCCTTCGTGCCGTTCTACTCGATCGCCGGTACCGGACGCACTGCCGGCGTGAGCGCCGACGCGGCCACCGACCCCAGCGGTGCGGTCCACTCGGTCGCCCGCTCCCACGGCGTCAGCGCGGCCCAGATCCGGCTGGCGTGGACGCTGCACCAGGGCTCCCACGTCCTGGCCATCCCGGGCACCGGCGACCTCGGCCACCTCGCCGAGAACGTCGCCGCCGGCCGTCTGCGCCTGTCCGGGAGCGACCTCGCGATCCTGGCCGCCGCCCAGGAGGGGACGGCATGAGGAGGTGGCCGGACGGCCGCGGGCGGCCGGTGACCGGGCTGTGGCACGGCCGCACACGGCCTAGCTGTATTGACCCGCAGCGTTGTTGACGCGGCTGATCGGCGGGTGTCCGCCCAGTGCGGTGTGGCAGCGGTGGTGGTTGTAGGTGTGGAGGAAGTCTGCCAGGGCTGCTGTCCGCTCGTCGTTCGAGGTGTAGGGCCGTAGGTAGGCCCATTCCTCGAGGAGGGTGCGGTTGAAGCGTTCGACCTTGCCGTTGGTCTGCGGCCGGTAGGGCCGGGTTCGTTTGTGGGCGATGCCTGCCGAGGCCAGGGTCCGGGTGAAGAGCTTGGACTTGTAGCAGGAGCCGTTGTCGGTCAGGACGCGTTCGACGGTGATGCCGTGGGCCGCGAAGAAGGCGTTGGCCCGCTGCCAGAACCCGGCGGCGGTCTCCTTGCGCTCGTCGGTGAGGACTTCGCTGTAGGCGAGGCGGGAGTGGTCGTCGACGGCGGAGTGGATGTAGCTGTAGCCGATCACCGGTGTACTGCTTCTGCGCTGGTCGGTGGTGGCCTGCCGGTTTCGGTCGCCTGCGGTTCGGCCGACCACGCGCCATCCGCCGCCGTCGGGGATGTTGCCGAGTTTCTTGATGTCGACGTGGACGAGTTCGCCGGGCCGGTCGCGTTCGTAGCGGCGGATCGGCTCTCCGGTGGGCCGGTCGAGCCAGGCCAGGCGGTTCAGGCCGTGACGGGCCAGGATGCGGTGCACGGTCGAGGCGGGCAGGCCCAGGATCGGGCCGATCCGGGCGGGGCCGAGCTTGCGGCTTCTGCGCAGGTCACAGACGCGGGCCTCGAGCGCGGGTCGAGTGCGGTGCGGTGTCGTGCGCGGTCGGCTGGAGCGGTCGTGAAGACCCGCGTCGCCTTCCGTCCGCCAGCGGCGGACCCATTTGTGGGCGGTGGCTCTGGATATGCCCATCTCGGCCGCGACATGCGCGACGGGGCGGCCCGAGCGGACACGTTCGACCAGCAGCCGCCTACCGAAGACGGTCAGCCGGGCATTACGGTGGGACACGAAGACCTCCGTTGCGCAATGGGTTCCTAGACAGCTCCCACCACACCGGAGGTCTTCGCCATGTTCAAGACCTAACCAGTGTCAACAACGCTCGTGATCAATACACCTAGCCTGGGGGAATGACCGCCACCGCCGGGCGCGAGCCCCAGTCCGACCTACGGGACTTCCTGCGTTCCCGCCGTGCCCGGATCGGTCCCGAGGAGGTGGGCGTCGCCGCTCACCCGGGAAGGCGGCGCGTGCCCGGGCTGCGGCGCGAGGAGGTCGCGCAGCTCGCGGGGGTCAGCGTGGACTACTACACCCGGCTGGAGCAGGGCCGCACCCTGCACGCGCCCGCCGAGGTGCTCGAAGCCGTGGCCCGTGCGCTGCGGCTCGATGCCACCGAGCGGTCCCACCTCTTCGACCTGGCCCGCCCGCAGCGGGCCGCCGGGTCCGGGCGCGCCGCAGACCCGGCGGCGGCCGGCGCCCCCGGTAGCGCGGAAACCGCCGGCCCGCAGCGGGTCCGGGCGGGCCTCCACCGGGTACTGGACGCCCTGGCGGACGGCACCCCGGCGATGATCATGGGGCGCCGGCTCGACGTCCTGGCCGCGAACCGGCTCGCGGAGTCCCTGTACGCAGACTTCGGCGCACCCGAGACGGACACGGTGGAGCCGGGCACAGTGACGCCCGGCACAGTGGAGCCGGGCACAGTGGCGCCCGGCACACCGGGCCGACGCGGCCGCAATCTGGCGCGGTTCCTCTTCCTCGACCCCGCCGCCCGCACGCTCTTCGCCGACTGGGAGAGCGCCGCGCGCGGAGCCGTCGCCGCGCTGCGGTTCTACGCCGGGAGACACCCGTACGATCCGGGGCTGAGCCCGCTCGTCGATGAACTGGCGGCGTTCGACGGGGACTTCCGGCGTTGGTGGGCCGGGCACGACGTGCTCGAACACACCCACGGCACCAAGCGCTTCCGGCATCCCGCTGTCGGCGAACTGGCCCTGGAGTACGAGTCCCTCACCTTCCCGGACGACCCCGACCAGACGCTCTACCTCTACACGGCAGAGCCGGGATCCCCCTCCGACGAGGCGCTGCGGACCCTCGCCTCGCGTGCGGCGCGGCCGGCCGGTGCGGTGCGCCCGGGGCGCTGACGCCCCGCCCTTCTGGCACACTGGGCCGGGTTATCCAGGCGGTGCAGGACAGGAAACCGGTGCGAATCCGGTGCGGTCCCGCCACTGTGACCGGCCACCCCTTGCGGGGACCCGGGAGTCAGACACTGACGCACCGCCTCTTTCGGTTCGACCAGGGGACGCGGATCCCCCGGAGAGGCTTCGCCATGTCTTCGTACCCCCGTGCGCTGCTGCGCGCGTTCCTGCCCGTCCCCCTCCTGATACCGCTGGCCGCGTGTGGGGGATCACCCGCGGCGCAGGACGCGAAGGCGGCGGCGGGCACCACGCCCGGTTTCCCGTACACGGTCACCAACTGCGGTGTCACCAGCACCTATCAGGCACCGCCGCAGCGTGCGGTCGCCATGAACCAGCACGCCACCGAGATCCTCCTCGCCCTCGGGCTGGAGGGGAAGACCGTCGGGACGGCCTACCTGGACGACGCCGTACTGCCCGCCTACCGGCCCGCGTACGACAAGATCAAGGTGCTGGCGAAGGAGTACCCCTCCAAGGAGATCCTCCTCGGCGCCAACCCCGACTTCGTGTACGGCGGTTACTCCAGCGCTTTCGACAAGGCGCAGGGCCGCGACCGCGAGGCGCTCGCGAAGTCCGGCATCAACTCACGCCTCAGCGTGGAGTACTGCACCGACGGCAAGGTCGGCGTCGACCAGCTCAGGACCGAAATCACCGAGGTGGCACGGACCTTCGGCGTACCCGAGCGCGGCGAGCGGTTCATTGCCGACGAACAGCGCCGCATCGAAGCCGTCAGCACACGCGTGAAGGACGAGGCCAAGCCCGCCGTCTTCGTCTACGACTCGGGCGAGGCCTCCGCCTACACCTCGGGCGGCAAGGGCATCGGCAACGAGATCGTCGCGCTGGCGGGCGGCACGAACGTGTTCGCCGACCTCGACGACACCTTCGGCGACGTGTCGTGGGAGAAGGTCATCGAGCGCAAGCCCGAGTTCGTCCTCATCTACGACTACGGCGGCACCACCGTCGAAGCCAAGAAGCAGCGCCTGCTGAAGGATCCGGCACTGGCCCAGGTACCCGCGATCAAGAACCAGCGGTTCGTCGTGCTGCCGCTGTCCTCCGCCGTGCTCGGCGTCCGCGTCGCCGACGCCGTCGAATCGCTGGGCGCCCAGCTCCACCCCGACGCCGCGTGAGCCTCCGCGCCGCCCGCGCGTTCACCCGTACGCCGGTCGTACTGGCCCTGCTCGCCGCCGCGCTGGCCGCGTCGGCCCTGGCGGGACTGGCCCTGGGACCGGTACGGATCCCCCCGGGCCAGGTGCTCGACATCGTGCTCGCAGGGCCGGGACCCGGCGGGGGAGCAGGCGCCTTCGGGGCGATCGTGTGGGACGTCCGGATGCCGCGCGTCCTGCTCGGGGCCGTCGTGGGCGCGGGACTCGCCGTCGCGGGAACCGTACTCCAGGCCCTCGTGCGCAATCCGCTCGCCGACCCCTTCCTCCTCGGAGCCTCCTCCGGGGCCTCGGCCGGAGCCGTGCTGGTGATCGTCTTCGGCGCCGGATTCCTCGGCTTCGCGGGCGGCACCGCCGTACCGCTCGCCGCGTTCGCCGGGTCGATGGGCGCGCTCGTCGCCGTCTACGCGATGGCCCGGCGCGGCGGCACCATGACCACCGGCCGGCTGATCCTCGCCGGAGTCGCCGTCCAGTACGTGCTGTCCGCCCTGACCAGCCTGATCCTGGTGCTGGCCGCCCATCCCGACCAGATCCGCAGCGTGCTGTTCTGGACCCTCGGCGGGCTCGGCGGGGCCCGCTGGGGCGAACTGGCCCTGCCCGCCGGGGCCCTGCTCCTGGGCACCGGGCTGCTCATCGCCCTGGCCCGGCCGCTCGACCTGCTGCTCGCGGGGGAGGAGGGCGCCCGGACGCTCGGCCTGGACACGAGCCGGTTCCGGGCCGCCGTGTTCGTCCTCACCTCGCTCGTCATCGGCGTACTGGTGGCCTACAGCGGGGCGATCGGGTTCGTCGGGCTGATGGTGCCGCACGCCGCCCGGATGGTCGTCGGCGCCGGGCACCGGGCGCTGCTGCCCGTGGCCGCGCTGGGCGGGGCGGTGTTCCTGACCCTGGCCGATCTGATCGCCCGTACCGCCGCCGCGCCGGAGGAGATTCCGGTGGGCGTGGTCACGGCGCTCGTCGGAGGGCCGTTCTTCCTGTGGATGCTGCGCAGGTCCACCCGTACCGAAGGGGTTGTGGGATGACGGCGGTACGGCAGACGGGTCCGGTGGCCGACCTGGTGGCGGGGGCGGCGGAACTCGCCGTCGAGGCCGTGCGTTACGAGATCGAGGGGCAGCCGCTGCTGCACGGGATCGACCTCACCGCCCGCCCCGGCGAGACGGTCGGAATCGTCGGCCCCAACGGCAGCGGCAAGACGACACTGCTGCGCTGCGTGTACGGCACCCTGCGCCCCACGGGCGGGCGCGTGCTGCTGGACGGCGTGGACGCGGCCTCGCTGGGCGTCAAGGACCGGGCCCGGCGGGTGGCGGTGGTGCCCCAGGACGCGGCCGGCACCTTCGGGCTGACCGTGCGCGAGGTGGTGGCCATGGGGCGCAGCCCGCACAAACGGTTCTGGGAGCAGGACGGGCCCGACGACGTGCGCCGCGTCGAGCGGGCCCTGGACACCGTCGGCGCGGGCGCCCTCGCGGACCGCCGCTTCGACGGGCTCTCGGGCGGCGAGCGCCAGCGCGCCCTGGTGGCCCGCGCCCTCGTGCAGGACCCCGGCCTGCTCGCCCTGGACGAACCGACCAACCACCTGGACATCCGCTACCAACTGGAGATCCTCGGCCTGGTCCGCGCCCTGCCCGCCACCGCGCTGCTGGTCCTGCACGACCTCAACCTGGCGGCGGCGTACTGCGACCGCCTGTACGTCCTGGCGGGCGGCCGCGTGGCCGCCTCGGGCACCCCGGCGGAGGTCCTGACGGAGCCCCTGCTGGCGGAGGTCTACGGGGTCCGCACCCGCGTCGGCACCCACCCGACGACGGGCGCGCCGAACATCGTCTACCTTCCGGACGACGGGGACCGAACGCGGTGCTGAGACGGACGCGACGGCGGGCCGGGACGGGCCGGAGTTCGGGGAGGCGATGAGCCGGCGGCGGGGGGGGGGGGGGGGCCGGGGGGGGCGGGGGGATTTGGGCGGGGGTGGCGGCCGCCCCGGGCCGGTCCTACTCCTTGAATCCGCCGTACGGGACCGTGATCAGTTCCATGCCGTGGCCCGAGGGGTCCTCGAAGTAGACGCCGCGGCCGCCGTCGTTGTGGTTGATCTCGCCGGGGCGCTGCCCGTGCGGGTCGGCGAAGTAGGTGATCTTCGCCCGCTTGATCTTCTCGAAGGCCTCGTCGAACTCGGCCTCGGAGACGAGGAACGCGTAGTGCTGTGCGGTGATGGACTCGGCGGGGATGGTCGCGAAGTCCAGGGTGACGCCATTGGCGACCTCGACGGGGATGAAGGGGCCCCAGGGGGCTCCGACTTCCAGGCCGAGGAAGTACGCCAGGAACTCGGCCGACTCCCGGCGGTCACGGGAGTGGATGATCGTGTGGTTGAGCTGAACTGTCATGAGTGGATGCCTCCGAAAGGCACGTCCCGGCACCTCCATGCCTCACCCAGCCGGTGACCGACACGCGATGCCGCGACATGATCCTAAACACCCCTTGCGGGTGGAGTCCAGTGCGTTCGGGGTGGGGGCTAACCCCCGTACACCGCCTTCACGTTGTCCTTCGCCGGATGCGTCCGCCCCGCCGGGCCGGCCGCGAAGGCGCGGAGCAGGTTCTCCGTCACCCGGGTGGTCAGGGCGCCCGCGCGTGCGTCCAGGCCGTGGTTGGCTCCGCTGCGGCCGTCGCCCTTCGCGTCGAGGGCCTCCACCCAGCGCATCGTCCCCGTCGCGAAGACGGCGGCGCCGCTCGGCGTCGTGTAGTACGCCGTGTCCTGGTGGCTGGGGCGGCCCTCGCAGACCACGGGGGAGTGCGCCAGGATCTCGATCGGGCGCGGGGTCGTGAAACCGGTGTTGACTTTGTCGTACTCCACGCCGACCAGGTGCGGAAAGCTGTCGCCGGCCTTCGCGCCGGTGCCCTCGAAGAGCCAGTGACCCGGGTGCGTCACCACGTAGGGGGCGTCCACCGGGTAGCCGTCGTAGATCACGCCCAGCAGTGTGCTCTCCGGGTCGGCGGCGGGCGGGGACCGGAAGTCGACGGTGGCCGGGTGGCCGCGCTTGAAGCCGGGATCCTGCTCGTAGGAGGACTTGTAGCAGACCACCGTACGGTCCGGTCCGAGCTCGGAGGCCTCCAGCCGGATCCGGCGGTAGCAGCAGTTCGCTCCCAGGATCGCGATGTTGGTGCCCGCGTCCCGGGCCGCCGTGATGTGCGCGCGCTGCTCGGGCGACCAGTATTCGTCGTGTCCGAGGGAGAGGACCGCGGAGGCGCCCTCCAGCAGTCGCTTCTCCCGGGCCACGTCGGTGGTCGTCGTATAGGCCAGGGGGATGCCGAGCCGCTCGGCGAGTGCGAGCAGCGGAGCCTCGTACACGAGGAAGAGGCCCGCGCCGTCGTCGTACTCGTAGGGCCGGTCGAAGGTCACGGCGAGCGAGCGCGAGGCGTATCCGCCACTGGGGCCGTCGTAACTGCCGTAGCCGCCCCAGCGGTTGTACGCCTGCCAGGTCGCCACCGCGTTGACCACGACGGTACGTCCGGTCGTGGCGGCGGACCGCACGGTGACGGGGACGAACCGCTGGCCCTCGCCGCCCTGCGCGTCGAGGCGCAGCAGGTAGCAGCCCTCGGGCCAGTCCTTGGTCTCGATGGTGGTGCTACGGGCCCACCGGGTGCGCACCGTACGGGTCGCGGTGTCCACCGTGCGGTCGGGCCGGCGCACCCCGGGCAGGGCCTCGGAGCGCCAGACCAGACGGGCCCGGGCGCCGCCGTACCAGCCCATGCGGTAGGCGGAGACGGTGAACCGGGGCGCGGTGGTGGAGACGTGCAGGCCGAAGGACTCGCCGGGCAGCACGCTGACCCGGTCGGCGAAGCCCTCGATGGCGCGGGCCGGGCCTGCCTTGGCGACCTGCCAGTCGGGGTTCCCCGGGCGGGCGTTCTCGGCCCGGACGTCGAAGCCGCGCGGCCCCTCCTGCTTCTCCGGGGGACCGGACGGATTCCGGCTCTCGCCGGGCCCCGCCCCGTCCGCCTTCGCGGCGTCCCCGTTCGCGCAGCCGGCCACCGCCCCCAGCCCGGCGGCGGTGGCGGCGGCCCCCGTCGCCAGGGCGAGGAACCGCCGCCTGCCCGCGCCTTCGCCGTCCCCGGATATGTGCTCCTGATCCATACGGGTCACGCTATGTCACCCCGTGGGCTTCGCTTTTATCGCCCCGCGGGGTGTCCGGAGATCATCAGGAGACGGTCAGGGAACCTCCGGAGATCACCCCAGCCTCACCTTCACCACCTGGCTCGCTCCCTCCCGGGCCATGAGGCTGCCGAAGCCGAGCTGGAGGGTGCTCCCGGTGCTCGCCGAGACCAGGCTCGCCGGCTGGGACAGCACCTGGGTGACGGGCCGGTTCCACACCAGGGTCAGTCCCGACAGGGTGCGGGTCGGGTCCGAGACGCAGACCACGGCCGTGCCGTCGCCGGGCTCCCGCACCGTGACCGAACACGGCGCACTCGCCTGCAGGGCGCCGATCGTCGCGGGCTGCCAGAAGTTCACCCCGGTGAAGCCGAGCGAGCCCACCCTCACCCCCTGGGCGGTCGGGTTGTTGGCGAGCACCGCGAGCCAGCCGGTGGCGGCGGACCGAGCCGAGGTCTGGGCTGCCGAGGCCCCCGGCATCAGCTGGTAGACGTAGCTGCCCGCGGACGGGTTCGTCCCGTGGTCGTACCAGAGGGTCAGATAGCGCCGGGTCAGGACCGTGGTGGAAGCACTCCGGTTGATATCGCTCCACCGGCCGCCGCGGGCCTCGCGCAGCGCCCGGAAGGTGCCCGAACCCGACATCACGTAGCCGCCGAAGCCCGCCAGGTGCGCCCAGCCGGGCTCGGGGAAGGAGGCGGTCCAGCCCAGCGTGGCCGGCTGGACCGTGCCGCCCACGGTCAGGGCGTGGGTGCCGGTCGCGCCCAGGTTCCGGTTGTCGATGACCGTGTCGACCGCGGCGCCGTCGGTGGAGCTGATCCCGGCGCCCAGACAGACCACCGTGTCGTCGAGGAAGAACCAGGATTTGCGGGCCGTGAGGGTGCTGCCCAGGCCCTTCAGGTGCTGGCCCACCGAGGCGAACTCCCCGTCGGTCGTGCCGCCCACCCACGTGACGTCCGGCCGGGAAGCGCCCCAGTCGCCCCCGGCTCCGTCGGCCAGCGCCTTGCGGGAGGCGGTGGTTCCGGGCAGCCGGTACGGATTGACCGTGGGCCAGAACGCGTCGGAATACTGGCCGTTGCCGGAGGTGGAGCCCCACCAGGAGAGCATGCCGCTGCCCGTGTGCCAGCCGCGCAGGTTCTCGCCGTTGCCCGTCTCGTAGTGCGTGATCCGCTTCGAGGCCATGGACAGGGAGGCCGCCCAGGCCGGTCTGCGGTGCGTGGCCCGGTCCATCGAGGAGAACAGCCGGTGCGCCACGGGCTCGGGCAAGGCCGTCACCGCTGCGTCCGCCGAGACCTCGGAGAGCCGGGCCAGGGCCGACAGGCTCTGGGTGGTGTCCGCCAGCGGGGGGCTGTAGTAGTCCCGCGCCGTCCAGCCCTTCACCAGACCGCGCCAGCGCGTCCGCTCGGCGGCGGACGCCCCCTCGGCGAGGAGCAGGATCGCGGCGAGGACGGAGTGCCCGCGGGTGTGGTCGTCCAGCTGCGCCTGGAGGGGATCGGCGACCTGGACGCCCCGGCTGGGGGCCCGCCCCGAGACGGCGTCCATCATCAGCCCGTTGTAGAGGAACGGCGCCCACGCGTGCTCCACCGCGTCGAAGACGATCTGCGCGCCGGGCGCGGTCACCTCCCACGCCGTCCCCTTCAACAGCCCGAACAGCATGCCCAGTCCCCCGAGCATGACCGAGCCGTACGAGCCGGTGTACGCGACATGGGTGTGCTGGATGAAGGAGCCGTCCCGGTAGAGCCCGTCGCCGGAGGTCACGTACGGGAACACCGGCGTGAGCGCATCCCGGGCCAGGGCGATCTTCGCGTCGTCACCGCCGACCACGCCGCGCAGCGCGAGCACCCGGCACAGGTCGACCCGGTTCGCCCCGGTGCTGGTCCCGGTGTACGAGCCGACCGAGGAATCCGGTACGAAGTGGTCCACGGCGGCGCAATAGCCGGCGAGCTGCGCCGCCGACAAGTGGCCGTACATCAGGACGACGGTGTCGAGCAGCGCCTGGGGGGCGCCGATCTGCCAGCACCACCAGTTTCCGTACCGCGCCTGGCCGGCGTTGTAGACCTGGGTGTGGAGGTGGTCCAGCCCGGTCAGCACCGCCGTGCGCAGCGCGGCGTCGCCGGTGAGCCCCGTCCCCGGTCTGACGTAGGCCTCCGCCATGCCGCGCAGCCGGTAGTAGCTCTGCGCCATCCACTCGGGGTCGGTGGTGAAGACCTGGTCGGGCCAGAGCGAACCGGTCGCCGGGGCCATGGAGGAGCGCCACTGGCCGGCCTGCGCGCCCAGTGCGGTCAGCCGGGTGCGGAAGGGCTCCGCCGTGGGGGAGGACACGGTCCCCAGGACGAGGCCCTGCCACACTGCGCGCATGGCGGCGTGCACCGAGGTCACGGTCCCGGCGGTCGCCGGGAAAGCGGGGGTGCCGAGCAGGACCACGCTGCCACCGACCGCCGTGAGGAAGGCACGGCGGCTCCACACATCTGTCATCACAGTCTCCTTTGACTGAAACGCTGCTTCGCCTGAAACGCTGCGGCCCCCGTGTACTTCGGCTCATGAACCCCCCCTTCACCTCATGCGACGTGCTCGCGGTAGCGGTCGATCACCTCCCGCAGCACTTCTTCGCCGTCGCGTGCCCACAGCCCGGGATGGAAGATCTCCACCTCTACCGGCCCCAGGTACCCCGCGGAGTCGGTCAGCTCCCGGAAGGCCCGCAGGTCGATCGAGCCGTCGCCCAGCTGTCCCCGCCCCAGCAGCACGCCCTCGGGGAGCGGTGTCACCCAGTCGGCGACCTGGACGGACACGATCCGCCCGGCCTCGCCCGCCCGCCGGACCTCGGAAGGCAGCCGCTCGTCCCACCACAGGTGATAGGAGTCGACGACCACCCCCACCCGCGACGCCGGGAACTCCTCGGCGATGTCCAGGGCCTGACCGAGGGTGGAGACCACACAGCGGTCCGCCGCGTACATCGGGTGCAGCGGCTCGATCCCCAGGCGCACCCCGTGGCCGGCGGCGTACGGGACCAGGTCGCCCAGGATGTCGACGATCCGCCGCCGGGCTCCCGCCAGATCCCGGTCCCCGTCCGGCAGGCCGCCCGAGACCAGGACCAGGGTGTCTGCGCCCAGCTCGGCGGCCTCCTCCACGGCACGGCGGTTGTCCTCGAGGGCGCTCGCACGCCCCACCGGATCCGCGGCGGTGAAGAAGCCGCCCCGGCACAGCGAGCTGACCCGGAGTCCGGCATCGGCGACCAGCTTCGCGGCCTCCCGCACCCCGAACCGCTGTACGGGGTCGCGCCACAGACCGACCGCACCGACCCCGGCGGCGGTGCACCCGGCCACCAGCTCGGGGAGCGACCACTGGCGGATCGTCTCCTGGTTCAGACTGAACCGGGCGGGCGCCGGCGTCGTTGCCGGGCTCATGACGTCACCCCGTGCAGTGCGAGCAGCTGTCGCATCCGGGCCTCGGCGAGCTCCGGGTCCGGGAGCAGGCCGAGATTGTCGGCCAGTTCGTACGCGGTGGCCAGATGGGGGAGCGAGCGGGCCGAGTGCAGTCCGCCCACCATCGCGAAGTGCTCCTGGTGTCCCGCCAGCCAGGCCAGCAGCACGACACCCGTCTTGTAGTAGCGGGTGGGCGGTGCGAACAGGTGCCGGGACAGCGTCACCGTCGGATCCAGCAGCTCCCGGAATCCGGCCGTGTCGCCTTGGTCGAGGGCCAGCGCCCCCCGCGCGGCGATCGGGGCGATCGGATCGAAGATGCCCAGAAGGGCGTCGCTGGCCAGCTCGCCGTCACCGGCGATCAGCTCCGGATAGTGGTAGTCGTCGCCCGTGTAGCAGCGCACGCCCGCAGGCAGCCGTCGCCGGATCTCCACCTCGCGCCCCGCGTCGAGCAGCGAGACCTTGATGCCGTCGACCTTCTCCGGATGCTCGGAAATGATCTTCAGGAAGACGTCCGTGGCCCCGTCCAGGTCCGCGTGCCCCCAGTACCCCTCCAGCCCCGGGTCGAACATCGGCCCCAGCCAGTGCAGGACCACCGGCCGGGAGCTCTGCCGCAGCAGCCTCCCGTACACCTCCGAAAAGTCCTCCGGTCCGCGCGCCGCCGACGCCAGGGCGCGCGAGGCCATCAGCACGGCCGTCGCCCCGCACTCCTCGACCAGTGCCAGCTGCTCCTCGTACGCCGCGGTGACGGCGGCCAGGGAATGCGTGGTGTCCGGAGCCAGCTGGTCGGTCCCCGCTCCGCAGACGATCCGGCCGCCCACCGACCGGGCTTCGGCGGTCGAACGGCGGATCAGCTCCGCCGCGGCCGGCCAGTCCAGGCCCATCCCGCGCTGCGCGGTGTCCATGGCCTCGGCGACCCCGAGTCCCTGCGCCCACAGCGTGTGCCGGAAGGCCAGGGTGCTCTCCCAGTCGATGACCGGGCCGGATTCGGCCGAGGCTGAGAGGGGGTCGGCCACCACGTGCGCGGCCGAGTAGAAGGTGCGGCTGCGGGCCGGGCCGCAGGCGAGCGGCGCCAGCGGAGCGGTGACCGGCGCGTGGAGGCGCAGCCGGCCGTCCGCCGAGGGGAGCCGGATGCTCACAGCGCCACCTCCGGGACCACGAGCCGCCGGCCCTCGGCCGAGGAACGCAGTCCGAGGTCGGCGAGCTGTACCCCGCGGGCGCCGGCCAACAGGTCCCACTGCCAGGGCTCGTCCCGGACGACATGGCGCAGGAACAGCTCCCACTGGGCCTTGAAGCCGTTGTCGGCGGGGTTGTTGTCCGGGACCTCCTGCCACTGGTCGCGGAAGGTCTCGGTCAGGGGCAGGTCCGGATTCCACACCGGCTTCGGCGTCGTCGCACGGTGCTGGATCCGGCAGCCGCGCAGCCCGGCGACCGCCGAGCCGTGCGTCCCGTCGACCTGGAACTCCACGAGCTCGTCGCGGTTGACCCGCACCGCCCAGGAGGAGTTGATCTGGGCGACGGCGCCCCCCTCCAGCTCGAAGATCCCGTACGCCGCGTCGTCCGCGGTGGCCTCGTAGGGCTTGCCGTCCTCGTCCCAGCGACGGCCGATGTGGGTGCGCGTCAGCGCCTGCACCGTGCGGACCCGGCCGAACAGCTCGTGCAGCAGGTACTCCCAGTGCGGGAACATGTCGGCGACGATGCCGCCGCCTTCCTGGGAGCGGTAGTTCCACGACGGGCGCTGGGCGGACTGCCAGTCGCCCTCGAAGACCCAGTACCCGAACTCCCCGCGCACGGACAGGATCTCGCCGAAGAACCCGCCGTCGATGAGCCGCTTGAGCTTCAGCAGGCCCGGCAGGAACAGCTTGTCCTGCACCACCCCGTGCTTGACCCCGGCCGCGTCGGCCAGGCGCGCGATCTCCAGCGAGGACTCGAAGGTGAGGGCGGTGGGCTTCTCGCAGTACACGTGCTTGCCGGCCGCCACGGCCTGTCGCACGGCCGCCTCGCGGGCACTGGTGACCTGGGCGTCGAAGTAGATCTCCACCTCGGGATCGGCCAGCACCGCCGCCAGGTCCGTGCTCACGTGCTCCAGGCCGTGCCGCTCCGCGATGGCCCGCAGGGCCTCCTCGCGGCGCCCGACCAGCACCGGCTCGGGCCACAGCACGGTGCCGTCGCCGAGGTCGAGCCCGCCCTGCTCGCGCAGTGCGAGCAGGGAGCGGACCAGGTGCTGGCGGTAACCCATCCGCCCGGTGACGCCGTTCATGGCGATCTTGATCGTCCTGCGCTGCACGGTGTCCCCTCCTTCGTCTTGTTGCGTGTTCCTTGTGTCGAGCTGTCGGTCTGTCGAGAAGCTGAATAGAAAGCGCTTTCTCTCCGATCAGGCTAGGGCCGTGCGCTGTCGCGATGCAAGACTCTTACGGGTGATAGAAAGCGCTTTCTCTTTCGGCGAGTATGGAGATCCACACACCGGGTGAGACGATGACCCGGGACGGATCGGAAGGAGGGGAAGATGGCGGTCACACTCGCCGAAGTGGCGGCGCACGCGGGCGTATCGCCCGCCACGGTCTCGCGCGTACTGAACGGCGGATACCCGGTGGCAGGCGGCACCAGGACCCGCGTGGAGCGAGCCGTCGAGGACCTCGGCTACATCGCGAACGGCCCCGCACGGGCCCTCGCCGCCGCGACCTCGGACCTGATCGGCGTCCTCGTGCACGACGTCGCGGACAGCTTCTTCGGGATCCTCGCCGGATCCCTGCAGAGCGCCCTCGCCCCCGGCGGACAGGGCGGCGCGCGCCGGCTCGCCGTCGTCTGCAACACCGAGGGGGCCCCGGCCGCCGAGCTGGACTACCTCGCCCTCCTGGAGGGCCAGCGGGCCGGCGGGGTCGTCCTGACCGGCGGCGCCGTCGAGGAGCCGGAGCACACCCGGGCGCTCGCAGCCCGCCTCGCCCGCATCGCGGCCACCGGCGCCCCGGTGGTGCTGTGCGGGCGGCCCCCGCTGCCGATGCCCACCGGGCTCCCCGTCGCCACCGTCATGTTCGACGACCGGGGCGGCGCCTTCAGACTCACCGAGCACCTGCTGACGCTCGGCCACCGGCACATCGCCTACGTGGCCGGCCCGCCCGGACTGAGCACCACCCGGGAGCGCCTCGCCGGACACCAGGACGCCCTGCGCGACCACGACAGCGCACTGCCCGCGCACTGCGCCGGCCTCACCGTGAACGCGGGGTTCGAGCGCTCCGCCGGATACGACGCCACCCGTGAGCTGCTGCGCCGCGGAGCGCCCTTCACCGCCGTGGCCGCCGCCAACGACACCGTCGCCACCGGGGTCGCCGCAGCCCTGCGCGAGGCCGGCCTGCGGATACCCGAGGACGTCTCTGTCGCCGGCTTCGACGACCTGCCCGTCTGCGTCGACACCGCCCCCGCCCTCACCACCGTCCGGGTGCCGCTGCGCGAGGCCGGGGTGCTCGCGGCCCAGCTCGTCACCGGCCGCAGAGCACTGCCCCCCGGCGGCATCACCACGCTGCCCGCCGAGCTGACGGTGCGCGCCTCCACCGCGCCACCGCCCGCCGCCGGACCGTCCGTCTCCACCCAAGGGGACCGACCGTGAGGTACGCCTTCTCCACCCTCGGCCTGCCCGGAACCCCGCTGGAGCGCAGCGCGGACCTCGCCGCCGAGCACGGCTACGAAGGCCTCGAACTGCGGGCCCACCCCGAGGAACCCCTGCACCCCGGCAGTCCCGCCGGCGACCGCGCGGCCGGACTGCGCACCCTGACCTCCGCGGGCGTCGCAGTCCTCGGAGTCGCCGGCTACGCCCGGGTGGCCGCGGCCGGCCCCGACGAGCCGGTCCTCGCCGAGGTCCAGGCCCTGGTCCGGCTCGCCGCCGACCTCGAAGCGCCCTACGTCCGGGTCTTCCCCGGCGGCGGTGAACTGCCCCCGGCCGAAGCCGACGGGCACGCGGTCCGCAGGCTCCTGGCCGCGGCGCCCTTCGCCGAGCGGCACGGGGTGCGGATCCTGCTGGAGACCCACGATTCGCACCGCACCGCGACCGCCACGGCCCGGGTCCTCGACCGGGTCGCGCATCCGGGCGCGGGCGCGCTGTGGGACGTACTGCACACCTGGCTCGGGGGCGAGTCGCCGGCGGAGTCGAATCGGGCCCTCGCCGGGCACCTGGGCTACACACAGGTCAAGGACGTGGCGTCCGCGCGCGAGCTGACCCCGATCGGGCTCGGCGGGGGAGCGCTGCCCCTCGCCGAGGCGGTGGCACTCCAGCCGCCGCGGGGCTGGCTCTGCTGGGAGTACGAGAAGCGCTGGTATCCCGGAGCCGGTGAACTGCCGGAGCGGCTCGGGCCGGGCCGGGAGTACCTGGAGCGGCTGGTCCGCGCGGCGGACCGTCAGGCCGAGTAGCCGAGCCGGTCCGGGTCGACGGCGTGGCGGAAGCCGAGGCCCGCGGCGTAGCGCTCCAGTTCCTCGACGGCCGAGGCCGCCAGCCGGTCCAGCTCCCCGCCGAGGGAGCCGGCCACGTGGGGGGTGAGCAGCACGTTGGGCAGGTCGTACAGCGGTGAGTCGGCGGGCAGCACCTCCGGCTCGGTGTGGTCGAGCACGGCGTGCAACCGCCCCGAGACCAGCTCCTCGGTCAGCGCCGCGGTGTCGACGAGCGAGCCGCGCGCGGTGTTCACGAGGGTGGCCCCGTCCGGCATCAGGGCAAGCCCGGACGCGTCCAGGAGCCTTCGGGTCTCGGGCAGTTCGGGAGCGTGCAGGCTCACCACGTCGCTGCGGGAGAGCAGTTCGTCCAGGGTGACGGCCTCGGCGCCGAGGGCGGCGAGCTCGGCCGGATCGGCGTACGGATCGTGCACGAGCACCCGCAGGTCGAAGGGTCGCAGCAGCTCCAGTACGCGCCGGCCGATGAGGGAGGCACCGACCAGGCCGACGGTACGGCGGTAGTTGCCGACGGCGGGGAAGTGCCGCAGCGGGTCGACGTGGCCGCGGGCGGCCCGGTAGGCGTGCGCGGAGTCCAGTACCCGTTTGTTGGCGAACAGGATGGCGGCGAGCGTGTACTCCGCGACCGGCAGCGCGTTCACGGCGGCGGAGCTGGAGACCAGCAGCCCCCGCGCCCAACAGGCCGGGGTCACATGGTGTTTGACGCTACCGGCGGCATGCACGACCGCGCGGAGCTCGGGCATCAGCTCCAGCGCCCGCGCGTCCAGCGGAGGGCAGCCCCACCCGGTGAACAGGACCTCGGCCACGGCCAGCCGCTGCCGCACGGCCTCCTCCGAAAGGGCGGCGCCGAAGTCGGTGACGAGCAGCCCGGGGTCCACATCGGCGACCCGGACCAGCTCCGGAAGAATCCGGTCACCGAGGACGGCGGCCCGGGTCCCGGAGCTCATGGCGAGCACGGTGACCGGTCGGCGGGGCGCGGTGAGAGGGGAGGGAGAGAAGGAGGGGAAGAGAGAGGGGGCGGAGTCTGGGGCGGGGTGAGTCACTTGACGGCTCCAGCGGTGAGATCCGAAGACCCGATGGTCACAAACCCCGGCCGCGGCGCCGGGAACGACACGGCGCCATGAACGACACGGGGGCGGGAACGGTACGTGGGCGGGAGCGAGCCGATCCCCACGGGGCGGTGGGGCCCCGGGGCCGCCACTCCCCAAAGAGGCGGCTCCGGAGCTGTTCGCAAGCGTCATCCTTTGTGCGGACGATCATGTCGTCAAGGGAGAATCCGCAATTCAATCGAAACGCACAGGTGAAGCGAGCGCTCGAGGCTCGAAGCCGGGACACCTGTGGTTCTTGTGCTTCCAGGATTACTGGGACTACGGCCGGATGGTCAGCCGGGGAAGCAGATCCAGATGCTGACGCGGCCCCTCCCGCCCCGCCCCGAGGTCCTCCAGCCGGTCCAGCAGCATTCCGGCCGCCCGCGCCCCCACCTCGCGCTTGGCCGGCGCCACCGCCGACAGGGGGACGTCGGCCAGTTCGGCCACCTCGTCGTCGTACGTGATCACCGCAAGGTCCTCCGGCACCCGTACCCCGCGCGCCTGGAGCCGCGGGATCAGCATGATCGCGTCCGTATCGCTGTGGATCAGGGCGGCGGTCACACCCCCCTCGGCCACCGCCGCGCACAAGTAGTCCACGGTCCGGGCGAAGGTCTCCGCCTCCGCGAGCGGCTCCGCCCCGGCCGCAGGCCACGCCGGCGCCGGCTCCAGCCCGAGCGTGGCCACGGCCGCCGCGAAGCCGGCCCGAAGACGCCCCGACGTAGGGGTTTCCCGGCTGGCGAGCGCGATCCGCTTGTGCCCCAGTTCCGCCAGGTGGCGCACGGCCCGAGCCGCGCCGTCCGCGTGGTCGGAGGCCACCCGGTCCAGGGAGGCGGCCGGATGCCCCGGCGGGGCCCACCGCTCCACCAGGACGGCCGGCACGGGCAGTTCGGCCGTCCACGCCCCTTCGCCGGGTCCGGGTGTTCCGGCCTCCCAGTTAGGGGTCAGCAGCAGGCCGTCGGCCCCCGTGGACAGCAGCCGGTCCGCCTGGGTGCGGTCCTCGCCCGCCAGGTACCGGGTCAGTCCCACGGTGAGCCGCGCGCCCCGCGCCTCGACCACCTCGCGGGCCCCCCGTACGACGTCGGCGTAGTAGTACTCGGTGGTCGGCACGATCATCCCGATCACCAGCCCGCCGCCGCCCCGGCCCGTGCCCGTGCCCGTAGCCGTGTCCGGCCCCGCCTCCGAGCCCGCAGCGCCGGGCTCCGCGCCCACCGGGTCGGACTCCAGCCGGCTGATCACCCCGTGCGTCCGCTGGATCTCGCCCCGCTCCGCCATCGCTTCGACGTCCCGGCGCAGGGTCACCGGGGAGATCCCCAGTTCGCCGGCGAGGTCCGCGACACGGGCACTGCCCCGGGCCCGGACGAGGGCGAGCACCCGGGCCTGGCGCTGGTCGACGTGTGGTCTCAAGGATCCCCCTGCGGTCTGCGCGGTCCGGCTTCTGTGGTGCTCGATTCCACCACAGAAAACCGAAACGATCGATTCGATCGAATCCGGTCAACTACAACACCCCGCTCCCGCCCCCCGCCGCCCGCCGCCCGCGCACGCCGAATGCCGCAGACCGGCCTGCCGGCCCCAGGGCATCGGCGGCGACCTAGACTGCCGTTCGGTCGATCATGTGCCGGACGAGTGCGGAGGAACGAAAACCATGCGCCATCTCTCCCTGGGCAGTTCAGGTCTTCAGGTGTCGGCGATCGGGCTCGGCTGCAACAATTTCGGCGGCCGCCTCGACGCCCGGGCCACGCGCACCGTCGTCGACGCCGCCCTCGACGCGGGCATCACCCTCCTCGACACCGCCGACATCTACGGGGGCGCCGGGGGCTCCGAAACCCACCTCGGCGAGGCCCTCAAGGGCCGCCGGGACCGGGTCGTCCTCGCCACCAAGTTCGGCTACGACGGCGTGGACATGGGCTACGGACCCGCCGCCGGCTCCCGCGCCGGCCGCTCCTACATCCGGCGCGCCGTCGAAGCGTCCCTGACCCGCCTGCAGACCGACCACATCGACCTCTACCAACTCCACAGCCCCGACCCGGCCGTTCCCATCGCGGAGACCCTCGCCGCGCTCACCGAACTCGTCGCCGAAGGCAAGATCCGCTATATCGGCCACTCCAACTTCAGCGGCTGGCAGCTCGCCGAAGCCGCCCACGTGGCCCGCGATACCGGCGCGGCACCCTTCGTATCGGCCCAGAACGAATGGTCGCTGCTCGAGCGGTCGGCGGAGCGCGAGCTCGTCCCGGCCGCCCTCCACTACGGGGTCGGCGTGCTGCCGTACTTCCCGCTGGCGAACGGGCTGCTGACCGGCAAGATCCGCAGGGGCGCTCCCGTCCCCGCGGGCTCCCGCCTCGAAGGGCGCGACTCCTACCTCACCGACGAGCGCCTCGACATCGTGGAAGCCCTGGCGGCGCTCGCCGACAAGCACGGGCGCACCGTCCTGGAACTCGCCATCGGCTGGCTCTCCGCCCAGCCCGGCTGTGCCTCCGTCATCGCGGGCGCCACCTCCGCCGAGCAGGTACGGGCCAACGCGGCCGTCGCCGACCGGCCGCTCGACGCCGAACTCCTGGCGGAGGTCGACGCCGTCGCGGGGGACGTCGGCTGACCCGGGCGCCTTCCTCAGGAGGCGTCGGGCGACGGACTGACGGAAGCGGAATCCGACGGTGAGGCGGAGGCAGAGGCAGAGGCAGAAGCGGATGCGGATTCCGACGCCGACGCCGACGCCGATGCCGACTCCGACGCGCTCGGCGAAGCGCTCCCGGAGGCACTGGCCGACGGGCTGGCGGAAGCGCTGCCCGTCGGCGCCCCCGTCAGCACCTCCACCTGACCGGTGTCCAGCGAGTAGTAGGCGCCGACCACGGCCAGCGAGCCCTTCTCCACCAGGGGTGCCAGATCCGCGTTGGCCCGCAGTTCGTCGGCGGTCACCTTGATCTGATTGCGGATCATCGTGTCGACCGGGTCGGCGCCGGGGTCCTTGACCGTCAGCTCGTACGCCGGCACCAGCGCCTTCTCGATCGCCCGCAGGTTGCCGGGCAGCGGGTTGCCGTCCCGCAGCGCCTTGTACGAGGCGTCGATGGCCCCGCAGCGCTGGTGCCCGAGGACCATGATCAGCGGGGTGCCCGCCGTCATCGGCCCGAACTCCACCGACCCGGTCACCACCGGGCCGACCGCCTGCCCGCCCGTGCGCAGTACGAACAGGTCGCCGAGCCCGGTGTCGAAGAGCAGCTCCGGCGGCACCCGGGAGTCGATGCACGCCAGGATCACGCCGTACGGATCCTGCGCCTGCGCCACCAGCTCACGGCGGTCCGGATCCCGGTCGGGGTGGTTGAGGCTGCCGCTCACCCAGCGCTTGTTGCCCTCCAGCAGGCGGCTGTACGCGCCCTCGGGGGTGCTGGGCCGAGGCTCGGGCGCGGCCGTCGTCCGCTTCGGGGCGCTCTTCGCCGAGCACCCCGTGAGCAGGGCCGCGGCGGCCGTGAGGCCGCCCGTCAGTACGAACCTGCGAGGCGGAAGTCCTGCTCTGTCCATCGGTCGTACCCCTCGGTGCCGTTCGGACGCGTCCGTACGTCCTGACCGAGGCGATTCTTGGGGGGTACGGGCCGCCGCGGCGGCAGGCACACGCGGGTCCGCCCGGGTTGGCCCCCGACGGCCGAACGGGGCCGTGCGTCGTCGCACGGCCCCGCGGGCCGGATCCCGGATCCCGGATCCCGGATCCCGAATCCCCGGCTTCGGTCACCGGACCTCAGGACACGATGTCCTTGCGGGCGAACCCGCGGAACGCGAGCGCGAACAGCACCACCGCGTACGACACGGACACCACCGTGCCCTTGATCATTCCGCCCCACTCCAGCTGCGGCTGCAAGGCGTCGGCCCATGCGAACTGCCAGTGCGCCGGCAGGAACTCCCGCCAGGACCCCAGCGCCGTCACCGCGTCCAGCACGTTGCCGACGATCGTCAGCCCGACCGCCCCGCCCACCGCGCCCAGCGGTGCGTCCGTCCGTGTCGACAGCCAGAACGCCAGCCCGGCCGTGACCAGCTGCGACACGAAGACGAACGCCACGGCGATCGCGAGCCGCCCGACCGTGTCACCGGCCGGCAGCGAGCCGCCCGCGGGGAGCTCCAGCGGCCCCCACCCGTAGGCCGCCGTACCCGCCGCGAGCGCCACCAGTGGCAGCAGGACCATCGCGGCCAGACTGAACCCGAGCGCCACCACCAGCTTGCTCCACAGCAGCCGGGCCCGGGGCACGGGCGAGGCCAGCAGGTAGCGCAGCGAGGACCAGTTGGCCTCCGAGGCCACCGTGTCCCCGCAGAACAGCGCCACCGGCACCACCAGCAGGAACCCGGCCGACACGAACAGACAGGTGGCCGCGAAGTTCGCGCCCGAGGCCGTCGCCGTGTCGATGAGGGTGATCCGGCCGTCGCCGCCACCGCGGCTGCCCGGGCCGCCGCCGACCGCGAAGGCGATCATCAGGATGAACGGCAGGGCGGCCAGGATCCCGCCCATCACCAGCGTCCGCCGCCGGCGCCACTGCCGCAGCGCCTCCACGCGCAGCGGCAGCGTCCGGTTCGCCCGGTAGCCGTGGGCGACCTCGCGGCCGATGCCGTCCGGCATCACGTCGCCGTTCGAGGGCGAGTCCGCGGGCGGGCCCGCGTTCGCGTTCACGTCCGTCACGGTGTTCATGCCGCGCCTCCGATCAGGGTGAGGAACGCGTCTTCCAGCCGCCGGTGCGGTCCCACTCCCGACACCGGCACCTCCAGCCGTACGAGTTCGGCGATCAGCTCGGCGGCGCTCGCGCCGTCCAGCCGTACGAGCAGACCGTCCTCGGCGCTCGCCACGGACTCCACTCCCTCCAGAGCGGCGATCTTCCCGACGACCGCCTCGTCCACCGGCTCGGCCAGCGACACCAGCAGGACGTCCCCGCCGCCGGTGATCTCGGCGACCTCGCCCGCCTGGACGAGCCGGCCGCGGTCCATGACCACCAGGTGCGTGCAGGACTGCTCGACCTCCGACAGCAGGTGGCTGGAGACGATGACCGTCCGCCCGCCGGCCGCGTACCGGATCATCACGTCGCGCATCTCGCGGATCTGCGGCGGGTCCAGACCGTTGGTCGGCTCGTCGAGGATCAGCAGGTCCGGCATGCCGAGCATGGCCTGGGCGATCGCGAGGCGCTGGCGCATGCCCTGCGAGTACGTGCGCACCGCCCGCTCCAGCGCGTCGCCGAGCCCGGCGATCTCCAGGGCCTCCTCCATGTGGGAGTCCCCGGCGGGGCGGCCCGTGGCCTGCCAGTACAGCTCCAGGTTGGCGCGCCCGGTCAGGTGCGGCAGGAAGCCGGCGCCCTCGACGAACGCCCCGACCCGGGACAGCACGGGCGCGCCGGCCCGTACCTGGTGCCCGAAGACCCGGATCTCGCCGGCATCCGGAGTGATCAGGCCCATCAGCATCCGCAGGGTCGTGGTCTTGCCCGCGCCGTTGGGCCCGAGCAGTCCGAGCACCTGCCCCTTCTCCACCCGGAAGGACAGGTCCCGTACGGCGTAGCGGTCCTGCGCCTTGGCATAGCGCTTGGTCAGCCCCGTGATCTCCAGCGGTACGTCGGCCAGTGCCGGGTCGGGCTTCGTTCCGCCGGGCCGCGTACCGCCCTTCTCCGGACCGCCCGGGCCCCGGCCGGTCCTGCGGATCCCCACCAGCGCCGCGGCCAGCAGCGCGGCCCCGAGCGGCATCCACCAGGTCCAGGCGGGCAGCCCGGAGGACGCCGTGCGCACCCCGTCCGCGACGGGCACGGCCAGCGGGCCCTGCGCCGAGACGGTGTAGGAGGCCGGCGCGGCCGGGGAGCCGTAGCCGAGGTCGGTGGCGGCGACGACGAGCCGCAGCCGGTGCCCGGCCTCGACCGCGTGGTCGATCGCGGGGAGCCGCAGCTCGACGGTCTTGTCCTGCTGCGCGCCCTCCACCCGCACCGGGGCCACCAGCTGACTGGGCAGTACCTGCCGGCGCCCGTCGGGGCTGACGTCGTACACCTTGCCGAACAGGACGGCCGAACCGTCCTCAGCCGTAGACCTCACCTTCAGGGTGATGGTCGGGGTCCCGGTGATCCGGGTCTCCCCGGTCAGCGGCTCCGAGTCGAACCGGGCGTTCTGCCCGGGGAAGTCCAGCGAGAGGCCGCCTCCGAGGGCGGCGAGCTGCCCGCCGATGCCCGGCAGCGCGGACAGCGCGGGCGGCGCCCCGCCCGCCGGGTTGGCGAAGGTCTGCTCCCGGCCGGCCAGGGCGAACTCGCGCGGCCCGGACACCAGCCCGGGATAGGTGGAGCCGCTCGCTCCGCGCAGCGTGACCTGGCCGTCGGTGGAGTCGATGCCGCCGGAGCGCGAGACGCGGAAGGCGGGGCCGGTGTCCACGGACGCGTCGTCCTTGAGGTAGCGGTCGAACCAGGTCTTCACCCGGTCCTCGACGCGGTCCGCCTCGCGCATGCCGCCGTCGTGACCGCCGGCCGCCCAGTCCACGGAGACGGGCGCGCCGTTGGCGGCGATCGCCCGGGCCATGGCATCGGCCTGGTCCAGCGGGAAGAGGGAGTCGTCCTGGCCCTGCGTGATCAGGGTCGGCACCTTGATGGCACCGCCGACCGCCGAGGGACTGCGCCGCTCCAGCAGCGCGCGGGCCTCGGGGTCGGGCTTGCCCGCCACCGCGACCCGTTCGTACATGGCGCACAGCTCCGGCTGGAAGCGTCCGCAGCCGGGCGCGGCCGGGGCCGCCTGCGGGGCGGCGCCCTGGGCGGAGGCGCCCGGCTGCAGCCCGCCCGCGGAACCGGTGGTGAAGAAGAGGCCCGCCCACAGCTTCTTGAAGACGCCGCCTGGGAAGAGGGAGTCCGCGAGGTTCCAGTAGGTGATCGAGGGGGCGATGGCGTCCACGCGCGGGTCGTTCCCGGCTGCGAGCAGCGAGATCGCGCCGCCGTAGGAGCCGCCCGCGACTCCGACGCGCGGATCTCCGGCCGCGTCGAGGCGCACCCCGGGGCGGGCGGCGATCCAGTCGATCAGCCGGGAGACGTCCTTGACCTCGTACTCGGGGTCGTTCAGCCCGATCTTCCCGCCGGAGCGGCCGAAGCCGCGCGCCGACCAGGTGAGCACGGCGTAGCCGTCGCGGGCGAGGCGCTCGGCCTGCGGCCGCATGTCCTCCTTGCTGCCGCCGAAACCGTGGGCGAGGAGCACGGCGGGCCGGCTGCGCCCGCCGTCCTCTCCGGCAGTGAAGTACGAGATGTCGATCCCGGCGCCGGGCATGTCGAGGACCTTGTCCTCGCGGCGCACGGACGGGGCGTCGCCGGCCGCGGCGGCGGCCGTGAGGGTGCCCGCCCCCGCGACGACGGCGAGCGCGGCGGCGCCCGCGAGCAGGCGGCTTCGGCGGCGCCGGGGCAGTCGGAGCTTCATACGGGAACCCTAAGCGCCAGGCCGCCCGTGGCCGCGCTCCCGCAGACTGAACTCCAGCCGTCCTCAAGGACTACGCCGACCGATCGGCATACCGCGCCTGCGGTACGTGTGGGGCTGCGGGCCAGGTGGGGTGTGGTCTCCCCCCGCCCACCGCCCCGCCCTGCCCCTTCCCGGCTGTGCGGCATTCTGCGGCTCCGCCGGGTGAGGGGCTCCGCCCCAGATCCCGCGCCTCGAACGCCCGCGAGGCTGGACGTGCCGCCGGGCTGCGCCGGGAGGCGCTCGGCGGGAGGATGGCCGCATGCTGCTCGCCGAGGTCGCGCGCGTGTCCCGGGAGGTCTCCGAAACCTCCGCCCGGTCGGGGAAGACGGCCCTGCTCGCGGAGCTGTTCGCCGCCGCGCCCGCCGGGGAAGCGGCCCTGGTCGTCTCCTACCTGGCCGGGCGGCTCCCGCAGGGCCGCCCAGGGATCGGCTGGCGCGCGCTCGCCGGGGAGACCGAACCGGCCGCCGAACCCACCCTGACCGTGACCGCCGTCGACGAGGCCGTGACCCGGTTCGCCGCCGTGTCCGGGGCCGGCGCCCAGGCCGAGCGCCGCCGGATCCTGGACGCTCTGCTCGGCGCCGCCACCGCGGCCGAACAGCGGTTCCTGCGCAGCCTGCTCGGCGGGGAGGTGCGCCAGGGCGCGCTCGACGCCGTGGCCCTGGAGGGGGTGGCCGCCGCGGCCGGGGTGCCCGCGGCCGCCCTGCGCCGGGCCGCCATGCTCGACGGGTCCCTGCCCCGGGTGGCGGCGGCCGTGCTCGCGGACGGGGCGGAGGCCCTGCGCGAGGTCACCCTGCGCGTGGGGCAGCCCGTCCAGCCGATGCTGGCGAACACCGCGAAGTCGGTGGCCGAGGCCCTGGCCGCGACCGGACCGTGCGCCGTGGAGGAGAAGCTCGACGGGATCCGGGTGCAGGTCCACCGCGAGGGGGACGAGGTACGGGTGTACACGCGCTCCCTCGACGAGATCACCGACCGGCTGCCGGAGGTGGCCGAGCTGGCGCGGTCCTTTCCGGGGGACCGGTTCATCCTCGACGGGGAGGTCATCGGACGGTCTCCCGCGGACGGGCGGCCGGTGCCGTTCCAGGAGGTGGCGAGCCGGGTCGGCTCCCGCGCCGACGTCGGGGCCGCCCGCCGGAACCTCCCGGTCGTCCCCTACTTCTTCGACGTGCTGGCGGCGGGCGACCGCGTGCTCCTCGACCTGCCGGTGCGCGAACGGTACGCGGAGCTCACCGCCCTGGTGCCGGAGGAGTGGCGGGTCGGCCGGCTCGTGGTCGAGGACCCGGCGGGGCAGGCGGCCGAGGCGCAGGAGTTCTGGACGCGGACCCTGAGCCGGGGGCACGAGGGCGTGATGTTCAAGGCCCTCGACTCCACCTACGCGGCCGGCCGGCGCGGCAAACACTGGCTCAAGGTGAAGCCGGTGCACACCTTGGACCTGGTGGTGCTCGCCGTGGAGCGGGGCCACGGCCGGCGCACCGGCCTCCTGTCCAATCTGCACCTGGGCGCCCGGACCGCCGACGGCGGCTACGCGATGCTCGGCAAGACCTTCAAGGGACTCACCGACGAGATGCTGCGCTGGCAGACCGACCGGCTCGGCGACCTCGCGGTCGAGGACGACGGCCACACGGTCCGGGTGCGCCCCGAACTGGTGGTGGAGATCGCCTACGACGGCCTGCAGCGCTCCCCGCGCTACCCGGCCGGGGTCGCCCTGCGCTTCGCGCGCGTCCTGCGGCACCGCCCCGACAAGCGGGCGCAGGACGCGGACACGGTGGAGACGGTGCTCGGCGGCCCGCCCGGACCGGGCGGGGCAGCATAAGGGATTTGCCTCAGAGGCAAGGCGGATTGCCAGGGAGGTAAGGATCTGGCTCAATCGGGGCATGACAACCGGTCCTGCCCCCGGCCCCGGCGAAGCGGCCGAACCAGCCCCCGGCGACACCGCCCCGGAAGCCGATCTGCCCACCGTGGCCCCGCAGCTGCGCGATCTGCGCCGCCGGTCCGGGCTCACCCTGGAGGCCGCCGCCGCCCGGGCCCGGCTCTCGCCGGCGCACCTGTCGCGACTGGAGACCGGCCGCCGCCAGCCCTCGCTGCCGCTGCTGCTCGGGCTCGCCCGTACGTACGGCACGACCGTCTCGGAGCTGCTCGGGGAGACCACGGCCGTCGCCGATCCCATCGTACGGGCCGGCGGTCCGGGTGCCCGCGAGGCGGACGGCTGGACCTACTGGCAGGCCGGCGGCTCCGGCCGCGGGATGCAGGCGCTGCGCGTGCGCGTCCCGCACAGCGGTGGTCAGGGCGAGCTGGTCCGCGTACATCCGGGGGAGGAGTGGCTGTACGTGCTCCAGGGCCGGCTGCGGCTGCACCTGGGGGAGGCCGAGTACCTGCTGGAGCGCGGGGACAGCGCCCACTTCGACTCGCTCACCGCGCACCGGATCGGAGCGGCCTCGGCCGCCGGGGCGGAACTGCTGTTCGTCCACACCCTGCTGCAGAGCAGCCTCGCCGGCCTGTGCCTCGGCGGCGGCACCGGCTCCGGCACGACCACACACCACCGCTAGGCGAGGAGCCGTACGCCATGTCCGAAACGCAGGACGCGCAGGACGCGCAGGGCACGCAGCAAGCACAGCAGTCGAAGTTCCCGCGCGGTCTCATCATCCGACTCATCGCCTACTTGTTTGTAGGTCATCTGTTCGCATTCTTCGTGTACTTGCTCTTTGTCCTCGGTGCGCAAAACCAGTGACAGCGGGCCGGAATTTCCGTACACGGCTCTAGGAACCTACAGGTCCTGAAGCTACCCTCCGCGCATGATTTCCACGGTTGTCTGGGGTACCGGCAACGTCGGCCGTTTGGCCATCCGTGCCGTAGAGGCCCATCCGGCGCTGAAGTTGGCCGCCGTCATCGTCCACAATCCAGAAAAGGTCGGCCGCGACGCCGGTGAACTCGGCGAACTCGACTACGAGACGGGCGTCGCGGCCACCGACGACATAGAGGCGGTCCTGGCGGCCCGTCCACAGGCGGTCGTCTACGCGGCGTCCGGCGACATCCGCCCCGACGACGCGCTCGCCGACATCACCCGGGCGATCCGCTCCGGGGCCGTCGTCGTGAGCCCCGCCCTCTATCCGCTCTACGACTACCGCAGCGCCCCACCGGAGTTCCTCGATCCGGTGACAGCCGCGGTCGCGGAGGGCGGCGGTTCGCTCTTCGCGTCCGGCGTCGACCCCGGCTGGGGCAACGACGTGCTCCCGCTGCTGCTCAGCGGGCTCGGCACCCGCATCGACGTCATCCGCTGCCAGGAGATCTTCGACTACTCCACCTACGACCAGCCCGACTCCGTCCGCTACCTCATCGGCATGGGCCAGCCCATGGACTACGAACCGATGATGCTCATGCCGTCCATCCCGACCATGGTCTGGGGCGGGCAGATACGGATGATGGCCCGGGCGCTGGGCGTCGAACTCGACGACATCCGCGAGACGGTGGAGCGCCGCGCCCTCGACACCACCGTCACCACGCGCACGATGGGGGAGTTCGGGGGAGGCACCCAGGGCGCCGTCCGCTTCGAGGTGCAGGGGATCGTCGAGGGCGAACCCCGCATCGTCATCGAGCACGTCACCCGCATCCACGCCTCCTGCGCCCCCGACTGGCCGACCCCGCCCGACGGCGGCGACGGCGCCCACCGGGTGATCATCGAGGGCCGTCCGCACATCGAGGTCACCATCGAGGCCACCGACGAGGGCGAGAACCGCTCCGCCGGCGGCAACGCCACCGCCGTCGGACGCCTCGTAGGAGCCATCGACTGGCTGGTGGAAGCCGAACCGGGGCTCTACGACGCCCTGGACGTCCCCCTGCGCCCCGCCGTCGGCAAACTCGGAAGGAAACTGTCATGAGGATCGACATCCCCGAAGGCCAGCACCCCATCGAGTACGTGTGGGGCGACCTGGTACCCGGCATCGGGATGGCCGCCGCCAACTTCTCGCTGTCGGTCTACGCCCACACCACCCTGGGGCTGCGGGAGTTCGAAGCGGCACGGCTCCGCGTCGCGCAGATCAACGGCTGCATCTTCTGCCTGGACTGGCGCACCGACCGGGACGGGGAGAAGGTCGAGGACGAGTTCCCGGAGGCCGTCACCGACTGGCGCACCACGGAGGCCTTCGACGAGCGCACCCGGCTCGCGGCGGAGTACGCGGAGCGGTACTGCCTGGACCACCACGGCCTGGACGAGGAGTTCTGGGAGCGGATGACGGCCCGCTACAGCCAGGTGGAGATCGTGGAGCTGACGATGAGCATCGGCTCCTGGCTGGCTTTCGGCCGGCTCAACCACGTGCTCGGCCTCGACAGCGTCTGCGTGCTGCCGGGCCACTGAGCGCGGAGCGCGTGCCGCGGGCACACGGATCCGGGGCCGTCGGAGAATCCGACGGCCCCGGTCTTCGTGTGCTCCGCCGCCCCTACAGGTCGGTGGCGATGATCTTCTCGATGTTGCGCTCCGCGAGCGCCGTGATGGTGACGAACGGGTTGACGCTGGTGTTGCCGGGGATCAGCGCGCCGTCGATGACGTACAGGCCGGTGTAGCCGTGCAGACGGCCGTAGTTGTCGGTGGCCTTGTCCAGGACCGCGCCGCCGAGCGGGTGGTAGGTGAGGTGGTCGCCCCAGATCTTGTTGGTGCCGAAGAGGTCGGTCCGGTAGATCGTCCCCTCCTTCGAGTTGATCTTGTCGAAGATGGTCTTCGCCATCGCGATGGACGGCGCCTTCCACGCCGTCTGCCAGTTCAGCTCGACCCCGCCCGTCGCGGCGTTGTACGTGAACTGCGCGCGGTTCGGGTTCTTCGTGATCGACAGGTAGAACGAGGCGTACGTCTCGATGCCGGTCGGCAGCGGCGCCACCTCGGCGAACGCGCCGCCCGCGTCCCAGTTGTCGATGCCGCCGCAGGGGATGGAGGCCTGCACCTTGCCGGTGGCGTCCCACATGTGGTTCGCCCGGCCGCACATGACGTTGCCGTTGTCGCCCCAGCCCTTGCCGATCTCGTTGTTCAGGTTGGGCAGGGCGCCGGTCGCCTTGAGCCGGACGAGCAGTTTGCTGGTGCCGACGCTGCCGGCCGCGAAGAACACCTTGTCCGCGACGACGGTCTTCGTGCCGACGGTGTCGCCCGTGGTGTTGATCTGGTCGATGACGACCGTGTACCCGCCGCCGGAGGCCGGGGAGACCGAAGTCACCTTGTGCAGGGGCGAGATGGTGACCTTGCCGGTGGCCTTCGCCTGGGCGATGTAGGTCTGCTGGAGGGACTTCTTGCCGGCGTTGTTGCCGTAGAGGATCTCGCCCGCGACGGCGGACTTGGGGACGGTCCCGGCCGCCTCCTGCTTCATGTAGTCCCAGTCGTATACGTCGGGGACGAAGACGAAGGGGAACCCGGAGCGCTGGGCGTGCTTGCGGCCGACGCGGGAGAACTGGTAGCAGTCGACGCTCTCGAACCAAGCCGGGTCGATGAGGCTGACCCCGAGGCCCGCGTTGGCGCGCGGGTAGTAGGTGTCGTACATCTCGTCCGCGTTCACGGTCGGCAGGACGCCCGCGAAGTTCGCGCGCTTCGGGGTGACCGCCATGCCGCCGTTGACCAGCGAGCCGCCGCCGACGCCGCGGCCCTGGTAGACGATGATCCCGCCCATCTCCTCGGCGTCCAGGATGCCGGTGTAGCGCGGGACCGCCTTGTCGATGGGGAAGCCCAGGAAGTTGCTCAGCGGTGCCTTGGTCTTGGTGCGGAGCCAGTAGGCGCGGTAGTCCGGGGTGGTCGTGTTGCAGAAGATCTTGCCGTCCGAGCCGGGGGTGTCCCAGGCCATGCCCATTTCGATCATGTGGACGTCGACGCCGGCCTGGGCGAGCCGCAGGGCGGCGACGGAACCGCCGTACCCGGTACCGATCACGAGGGCCGGTACGTGCGCTCCGTTGTCGATGGGGCCGGCGGCGGCCGCGCCGGCCGTGGCGGCCTGGGCCTGAGACGGGGCGATCTGACCGGCAAGGGCCATTGCGCCCAGGATGGAACCCGTTCTACCGAGAAATCCTCGACGCGAGACGCCGTTCTGGTTGGTTTTGTGCAGGCCTTTGTCGCTCATGTGAGCTTCCTCACTCTAGGCGGAATGAGAACGAGTTCTACTGCCGAGTGCTTGCGAAGTCACTAGATACGTCAAGGCATCTTTCGTCGGAGGCGGCCGTCGGGCGTGCCGATTCGCGGCCTGTGGAAGGGAGTGAAGGTCCCATCGGATGCTGGGAACGACGACCCGCTGTGGATGACCGGTGCTCCCGGAGTGACGGAAGTGCCCCGGGGAGGGCGCCCTCGGGCGGGGCGGGTCCGCTCGAATCCACCACGTCAGAAGTCGAACGCGTT
>NZ_JBHWMB010000010.1:117966-146601 GCF_042730015.1 Streptomyces sp. NPDC059957
GGGAAACCGCGCCGCACCGCAGTGGCGGGGTTCTCGGCCCACCCAGCCACTCCGCCGTGGCTGCATCCGGTGGGCGCCGAGGCCGAAAAGCGACAAACCGCAAGGTGGGCCCGCGGGCGGCGGCCGAATCTTTTTACCTTCGCCGGGTGCTCCTGTTCGTCGTCCGGGCCGGTGTTACAGGTTCGGCGCGCCTCGCCGGGCGCCCTCGCGTACAGAAGGGGAACGCGCGCGGTCGCCGGTCCAGACCAGGATCAGCGTCGAGGCGGCCGCGGCGAAGGCGCACCAGGTCGAAGCGAACTCCAGCCTCCACAGCGCGGCGCAGGCGAGGGCGCCGGCTGTCATGAGGAGGCCGAGCAGGCGCAGGCGGCGGTCCCCCGAGAGGAGCAGGGCGCCGAGCGTCGCGAACAGATAGCCCGCCAGGGCCAGGGGCATCCAGGGGACGTTCACCCCGTATCCGAGGGTGTGGCCGCGGACCTCGGCGCTCACCGGGCGGGTCGCCAGGCAGTACGAGAGGTACGCGCCGGTGGCGAGTCCGACGGCGGCCGGCCGGCGCAGTCGGGGCCTGAGCTCGGGCGCGGCGGCGAGCAGCGCCCCGAGCGGCACCCACACGGGCAGGAGCGGGAGGGCGATCACCGCCCAGGCGGTGGTGGCCGGCCCGCAGCCGCCGCCGGAGTCCCAGACGGCGGCTTCGATCAGCTGGTGCACGCCCAGGATCAGCGGGAGCGCGGCGACGGGAAGGTCACGGGCGCGCCGGGTCCGCACCAGGCAGGCGATTCCGACGGCGCTGATGACCGCGCCCGCCGTCAGATTGGCCGTCGCGCTCCAGCACATGAGGCCCTCCCGATCCCACGGTAGGCCGAGAGGTGAGTGTCTGTCACACCACGGATTGCTGGAAGAAGTCGACAAGATGGAGAAGAATCCTGCATGACTCTTGCTGTGTTTGCGCGCGGAGTCCTACTGTCCGGGCCATGCCTCCAAGAAGAGCCGCAAGCCCCGCCGCAAGAGCCCCCGAACCAGTGGCCGAAGTCGTGGGTGAAGCCGAAGCCGAAGCCGAAGCCGAAGCAGTAGCCGTGCCCGTGCCCGAAGCCGTAGCCGCAGGCGGCGCCGCAAGGAGAAGAGCCGCCCCCAAGCGGGCCGCCGCCCTCCTGGCGGCGTTCACGGCTTCCGCCCTCGGCCTCGGCGCCCTGGCCGCGGGCCCGGCCGCCGCCCGGCCCGCCGCCGCGGACCCCGCGGCGCCCACGGCCGTCACCCGGGCCGCCCTCGACCCCGCACTGGCCGAGGGCCGCGGCGCCAGGGTGGACTTCGCCGAACAGGAGGCGGAGAACGCCGTCACGACCGGCACGCTCATCGGCCCCGACCGCACCGCCTACTCGCTGCCCTCCGAGGCCTCCGGACGCAAAGCGGTCCGGCTGGTGCCGGGGCAGTACGTGGAGTTCACCCTGCCCGCGGCGGCCGACGCGCTCACCGTCCGCTACAGCCTCCCCGACGCCCCGGCCGGCGGCGGCATCACCGCCCCGCTCGACGTCACCGTGAACGGCAAGAACCGCCGCTCCATGACGCTGACCTCGCAGTACTCCTGGCTGTACAACCAGTACCCCTTCAGCAACGACCCGCAGGCCGACCTCCTGCACCCCGACTGGTGGATCACCGAGTGTGCCTGCGTCCCGGCGGCCACCACCCCGGCCCCGGTCATCGCGAAGCCGTTCCGCCCCACCCACATGTACGACGAGCAGCGCCTGCTCCTGGGCCGCACCTACCGGGCGGGCGACAAGATCCGGCTCACCGTCCCGGCCGGGAGCCCCGCCGCCTGGACGGTCATCGACCTGCTCGACTCGCAGCGCGTCGGCGCCCCGCACGTGGAGGCGGCCGCCGCGAACGCCCTCCTCTTCGGCGCCGACCCGACGGGACGCCGGGACTCCGCCGACGCCATCGACCGGGCCATCGCCTTCGCCAAGCGCCACCGGCTCCCGGTCTACCTGCCGCCGGGCACCTACCAGGTCAACCGCCACATCATCGTGGACGGGGTCACCGTCACCGGCGCAGGCAGCTGGTACACCACGGTCAAGGGCAAGGGCGTCGGCTTCTACGGCAAGGACGCCGCCGACGGCGGCAGCCGGGGCGTCCACCTCTCCCGCTTCGCCATCGAGGGCGACGTCCGCGAACGCGTGGACACCGACCAGGTCAACGGCGTCGGCGGCGCGATGAGCGACTCCACGATCGACTCCCTGTACATCCACCACACCAAGGTCGGCCTCTGGTTCGACGGCCCGATGAGCAACGTGAAGGTCACCCGCAACGTCATCGCCGACCAGATCGCCGACGGCCTGAACCTCCACACCGGAGTCACCGACTCCCTCGTCCAGGACAACTTCGTCCGCAATACGGGCGACGACGGCCTCGCGATGTGGGCCGAGAAGACCACGAACGCCCGCAACACCTTCGACCACAACACCGTGCAGAGCCCCACCCTGGCCAACGGCATCGCGATCTACGGCGGCGCCGACACCACCGTCTCCGCCAACCTCGTGGCCGACCCGGTCCGCGAGGGCAGCGCCCTGCACGTCGGCTCCCGCTTCGGCGCCGAACCCTTCACCGGCAGCCTGCGCATCGACGGCAACACCACCGCCCGCGCCGGCACCTACGAACTGAACTGGAACATCGGGCTCGGCGCGATCTGGTTCTACGCCCTGGACCGCAACATCGACCAGGCCGACATCCAGGTCACCGGGAACTCCTTCCTCGACAACACCTACAACGCGATCATGCTGGTCAGCGACTGGCCGGTGAAGGACAAGGTCCGCATCGAGAACGTCCACTTCAAGGACGTCCGGGTCGACGGCACCGGCACCTCGGTGGTCAGTGCCCGGGTGGCCGGCTCGGCGAGCTTCGAGAACGTCGACGCCCGCAATGTGGGAGCCGTCGGCGTCAACAACTGCGGCTCCTTCAACTTCCCCGCCACCGGCTCGGAGTTCAGCCTCGTCGACCGCGGCGGCAACGACGGCGGCGGCACGACCGGCCCGTGGTTCGCCCGCTGGGAACTGCCCAACACCATCACCTGCGACGACCGCCCGCCGGTCGTCGCCCCGCCGGCGCCGAGCCCCTGGTGAGCGCCCGGTGATCACCGCTCCGCCGCTCCCGGGGGTTCGAGCGGCGGAGCGGTCACCGCGCAGTTGGTACGGCACTGCGGATGACAGGCCCCGGGCGCGGGGGAGCGTACGGTCGCCCAGGCCACGGCGGCTCCGACCGCCAGGATCCCCGCGCACCAGAACATCGCCCGCCCGAAAGCCGCGTCGAAGGCGCCGGGCGAGAGGTACGCGTCCGGCCCCATCCCGGCCAGCAGCGGCAGCGCGGCCACCGCGAGGAGCCCGGCGGCGCGCGCGGCCGCGTTGTTGATGCCGCTGGCCAGGCCCGCCCGGCCGGGGTCCACCGAGGACAGGACGGTCGCCGTCAGCGGAGCCACCAGGGCCGCCATGCCCAGGCCCATCACGAGCAGCGCCGGCAGCACGTCCCGTACGTACGGGGCCCCCGGACCCACCCGCAGCATCAGCAGCATCCCCGCCGCGCACAGCAGCGGACCCAGGGTCAGCGGGATGCGCGGGCCGATCCGCTCCCCGAGCTGCGCGGAGCGGGCCGACAGCAGCAGCATCAGGGCCGTGGTGGGCAGCAGGGCGGCCCCGGCACCGAGGGCGGAGTATCCGGACACCACCTGGAGCTGGAGCACCACAAGGAAGAAGAAGCCGCCGAAGGCCGCGTACACGCACAGGGTGACCAGGTTCACGGCGGTGAACAGGCGCGAGGAGAAGATGTCCGGGGGCACCATGGGGTCGGCCCGCCGCCGCTCGACCACCACGAAGACCCCGGCCAGCAGCACGCCGCCCACGGCGGCGCCCACCACGAGCGCGGCGCCCGACCGGGCCTCGATGAGCGCGTAGGTCAGCAGCGCGAGCGAGGCCGCGCCGAGGACGGCCCCGGCCACGTCGAACCGCCCGTGCGCCACCGGATCCCGCGATTCCGGCACGTGCCGCAGTGCGACCGGGACACAGAGCGCGGCCACCGGCACGTTCAGCAGGAACACCCAGCGCCAGCCCGGCCCGTCCACCAGCCAGCCGCCCAGGAACGGCCCCACGGCGGCGCCCACACCGCCGAACCCCGACCACAGGCCCACCGCGCGCGCCCGGTCGTCGGGGTGGATCGAGCCCTGGATCAGCGCGAGGGAACCGGGCGTCAGCAGCGCCCCGCCGATGCCCTGCAGGGCGCGGGCGGCGATGAGCACCCCGGCGTTCGGCGCGATCCCGCACAGCAGGGAGCCGACCGCGAACCACACCACCCCGAGCACGAAGATGCGGCGTCGCCCGAACCGGTCCCCGAGCGCCCCGCCGACCAGGATCAGGCCCGCGAGGGTCAGCAGGTAGGCGTTGACCGTCCACTGGAGCACCGCGAGATCTGCGCCGAGATCCCGCCCGATGGCGGGCAGGGCCACATTGACCACGGTGGAGTCGAGCAGCGCCATGGCGGACCCGAGCACGGTGGTCAGTACGATCCACCGGCCCTGCGCGGTACCGAGCCGCACGCCGGGGGAGGGCGCCGGGACGGGGTCGGTCATTCCCCCAGGCTGGCCCGCGCGGCCCGGAACGGCCACCCGGCCGATGGCGGTCCCGGTGCTGTTCCGGCTGTGAGACGGCTCATTAGGCACCCTTGTACGGGTCATGACATCTCCCGCACCATGGCCCGCGCACGTCACGCACACCCTTTCCGCACGACCTGCACACGGCGTACGAGGAGACCACACGTGGCACGAAGCGACACCCGACGAACCCCCCGCTCGCGGTTACGACCCCTGCGCACAGGGCTCGCCGCCCTCACCGCGGCCCTGCTGCTGCCCCTGAGCGCGGGCGTGGCCGCGGCCGCCCCCGATCCGGCCCCCACCCCGGGCGCGGCCGAGCGCAAGATCGAGCCGGATCTCCGGACCCAACTCGACGGCTCCGCCAAGGCGGTCTTCTGGGTCTACCTCGACAGCGCGGCCGACCTCACCGCCGCGCGCGGGCAGCAGACCCGCACCGCGAAAGCAGAAACGGTTCTTCGGCTGAAGAAGGACCACGCCGCGCGCAGCCAGGCCGAAGTGATCAAGGCCCTGGACGGCGTGAAGGCCGAGTACACCTCGTACTGGATCGTCAACGCGCTGCGCGTCGTCGGCACCGACAAGCTCGCCGGAGCCCTGGCCCAGCGCCCCGAGGTGTCCCGGATCGCCGCGGACGACCAGGTCGCCCTCCCCGAGCCCGCGGAAGGCACCCGGGAGAAGACGGCGGCCGACGCCGTCGAGTGGAACATCGACCGGATCAATGCACCGCAGGTCTGGGACCAGCTCGGCGTGCGCGGCGAGGGCATCGTCGTCGCCAACATCGACAGCGGCGTCGACCACACCCACCCGGCCGTGGCCAACCAGTACCGCGGCCGGGCCGCGGACGGGTCCTACGACCACAACTACAACTGGTTCGACCCGGCGGGCGTCTGCGCCACCGCCGCCCCCTGCGACAACAACGACCACGGCACCCACACCATGGGGACCATGGTCGGCGACGACGGCGGCGCCAACAAGATCGGCGTGGCCCCAGGGGCCAAGTGGATCGCGGCCAAGGGCTGCGAGAGCAACTCCTGCTCCGAGGCCTCGCTGCTCGCCGCGGGCCAGTGGATCGTCGCCCCGACCGACCTGAACGGCCAGAACCCGCGCCCCGACCTGGCCCCGCACGTCGTCAACAACTCCTGGGGCGGACCCGGCGGGGACACCTGGTACCAGGAGATCGTCGACACGTGGCGGGCCGCCGGCATCTTCCCGGCCTTCTCCAACGGCAACTCCGGACCCGGCTGCGCCACCAGCGGATCGCCCGGCGACTACCAGAGCTCCTACAGCTCCGGCGCCTTCGACATCAACGGCGCCATCGCCTCCTTCTCCTCGCGCGGCGCCGGCCCCGGCGGGATCGTCAAGCCGAACATCGCGGCCCCCGGCGTGAACGTGCGCTCCTCCGTCCCCGGCGGCGCGTACGAGTCCTTCTCCGGCACCTCCATGGCTTCCCCGCACACCGCCGCGGCCGTGGCCCTGCTCTGGTCGGCCGCGCCCGCCCTCGAAGGCGACGTCGCGCAGACCGAGGCACTGCTGGACGGCACCGCGCTGGACACCGACAGCGCCCAGTGCGGCGGCACCGCCGCCGACAACAACGTTTTCGGTGAGGGCAAGCTCGACGCGCTCGCCGCCGTCACCTCCGCGCCGCGCGGAGCCCTCGGCGCGCTCGCCGGCACCGTCCGCTCCGGCGGACAGCCCGTCGCCGGGGTGAAGGTCGCCGCCGACGGCCCCATCGACCGTACGACGACCACCGCGGCCGACGGCACGTACCGCTTCGCCACCCTGTCCGTGGGCTCGTACGCGCTCACCGCGTCGAAGTTCGGCTACGGGCAGCAGGGCGCGACCGTGGCGGTGACCGAGGACGCCACCGCCACCGGTGACATCGACCTCGTCCAGGCGGCCTCCGGGAAGCTCACCGGCACCGTGGCCTCGCCCGCGGGCCCGGTCTCCGGCGCCGCGGTGACCGTCGCGGACACCCCGGTGACCGCGACCACCGACGCCCAGGGCCGCTTCGAGGTCACCCTGCCGCACGGCACGTACACCGTGAACGCCACCCACTCCTCCCGCTGCCTCACCGCAGGCGCGGCAGCGGTCACCGTCGCCGGGGACACCAGCGTCGCGGTGAACCTGCCCGAACGCACCGACGGCTACGGCTACGCCTGCGCCGCCTCGACCGGCAGCCCCTACCAGCCGGGCGACCGGCGGCTCGCGCTCACCGGCGACAACACCACCGAGCGCGTCGACCTGCCCTTCCCGCTGCCGCTGTACGGCAAGACGTACGGGCAGGCCTGGATCGGCACCAACGGCACCGTCAGCCTCGGCGGCAACAACACCGGTGACGTCAACGGGGACATCCCGAGCACGGCCACGCCCAACGCGGCGCTGTACCCCTTCTGGGACGACTTGGTCGTCGGCGCCGCAGGCAGCGGGTCCGGAGTCTTCACATCGGTCATCGGCACCGCGCCGCACCGCAGTTACGTCATCGAATGGCGCCAGGTGTCGCACTGGTCGGCGCAGTCCGACACGTTCTCCTTCTCGGCGGCCATCGGCGAGGACGGCACCGTCCGGTACTCCTACCAGGGAACCGGCGGCACCGGCATCAAGGGCGGCTCCACCGCCACGGTCGGCGTGGAGAACGCGACCGGCACCGACGCCTACCGGTACTCCTTCAACACGCCCGTCATCACGGACGGCCTGTCCGTCTCCTTCCGCACCACCAAGAGCGGGGTGGTGGCGGGCCGGGTGCTCGACGCGAACGACGGCAACGGCATCGCCGGAGCCACCGTGACCGTCGGCACGGGCGCCACCGCGGTCTCCGCCACCACGGCGGCAGACGGCGGGTACGTGGTCCAGAGCCCGTCGGGAGCGCGGGAACTCGCACTGACCGCCGCCCAGTACGAGCCGGCGACGGCCACCGTAGACGTCAAGTCGGCCGACGTCACCCAGGTGACCCGGTCCCTGCGCACCGGCAAGGTGACCCCGGCGAAGCCGGCGGTGGAGATCGTCCTGCCGCCCGGCCAGAAGCGGACGCGGACCCTCGACCTCACCAACCCCGGTCTCGGCACGGCCTTCACGGCCACCGAGGACGCGGCCTGGCTGACGGCGACCCCGGCCTCGGGTGACCTCCCGACGGGCGGCAAAGCCCCGCTCACCCTGTCCGTGGACACCACGGGCCTGACCCCGGGCACTGTCCTCACCGCCGACCTGAAGATCACCTCGGCCAGCGGCCGGACCCCGGTGCTCACCGTCCCCGTCAAGCTCGTCGTCCCGCGCTACCAGGTCGCCCTGGACGCCGGCGCCACGGGCGCGAGCACGGACTCGCTGGGCGACGGCTGGTCCCCGGACCGCAAGTACACGACGGGCTCGTACGGCTACCAGGGCAACGGCTCGGCGCAGTCCACCAGCCGCACGATCGCGGGCACGGCCGACCAGAAGCTCTTCCGCAACGCCCGTGAGGGCATGTACGAATACCGCTTCGACGCCGTCCCCAACGGCACCTACACCGTGGAGCTCGGCTTCGCGGAGCTCTCCTCCACGAAGCCGAACAAGCGCGTCTTCGACGTGCTGGCGGAGGGCGCCCAAGTACTGCCCTCCCTGGACATCTCCCTGGAGGCGGGCACGTACACGGCCCTGACCCGCACCTATACGGTCACGGTCACGGACGGCACCCTGAACATCCGCTTCGTCACCCACACCGGCTTCGGCAAACCCCTGCTGAACTCCCTGCGCGTGACGGACCGCCCGGACAAGAGCTGACCCAGGCGACAGCGCGAACGGGCGGGGCTCCTCAGGGGGCCCCGCCCTGCGCGTTCAGGCCCCGGGGGTCACCAGGGCCATGCGGAGACCCTGCCGAGGGCCGGACCGGCGTCATCCGGGTTTCGGACCCGAAGGCCGCTTCAGCCGCGGCGGTACTGGTCCACCAGGATCGTGGCCGAGTCGTCGGCCGGGGCCTCGACCAGTCTCACGATCGCGATCCCGGTCCGGTCCGGGCTGCGCACGCAGAACGGCCGGGCCTTCGCGAGCGCGGTGAAGGGCAGATCGGCGGCCGGGCGGGTCTCGATGCCGTGCAGGCAGGCGGCCACCGTCAGCTCCGAGGAGTCGGAGACGAAGGAGTCCGACTCCTCGGAGGGGACCAGGGCCCGGCCGTCCCGCGCCAGGTACCAGGCGGCCGTCTCAGCGGGCACCACCTTCCCCGCCCGCAGGTCGAACTCGTAAGCGGAATCGGGGGCGGTGAGCTCGGCCTTCGTGTAGGCGGGCACGTACGCGGCGGCCGGGTCGGCCGGGGTGGGACCGGGCGCGGTCGTAGCCGTGGCGGACGCGGACGCCGACACGGACGCGGACGCGGATGCCGTGGGGCCGGTGACGGGGCTGCCGCCGGTGCCCGGGGCCCCGCCCGTCGGGACGTCCAGGTAGTACACGGCTCCGGCGGCCAGCAGCGTGCAGGTCACGATGAGGACCGGGAGCCGCGGAAGCCGCCGCCCGCGGCCCGGTCCGCGGCGGCCCTGCCCGGGGACGGGCGCCGGTGTCGGTGTCGGTGAAGGGGCCGGTACCGGTGCTGGTGCCGGTGCGTCGGGCCAGGCTCCGGAACCCGTGCCCGGTC
Organism: Streptomyces sp. NPDC059957; assembly: GCF_042730015.1. NCBI lineage: Bacteria > Bacillati > Actinomycetota > Actinomycetes > Kitasatosporales > Streptomycetaceae > Streptomyces > Streptomyces sp. NPDC059957. Next base: position 127,185 of record NZ_JBHWMB010000010.1, read on the forward strand.
CGGGGACCGCCGGTCCCGGGGCGCCCGGTCCGGGACCGGCCGGGGCCACGCCCGCCGGGCCCGCAAGCGCCGTGGCCGTCCTCGTGGCCTGGAACGGCGCGGGGGCGGGCGGCCGGGCGGCGTCGCCCCCGCCCCCGAACTCCTCCCGGACCGGCCTGGGCAACCAGCCGTCGGTGAACTCCGGCCGCCCGCACACCAGGGGGTGCGCCCGCACGGAGGCGATCACTTCGGCCGGCTGCGGACGGTCCTCGGGCTGCTTCGCGAGGCACCACGAGACGAGGTCGTACAGCTCGTGCGGCACCCTGCCGAGGTCGGGATGTTCGTGGACGACCCGGTACAGGGCGCTGGACTCCGGCCCGCTCCCGAAGGGCGCGGTCCCGCCGGCCACGTACGCGGCCAGCGTCCCGAGCGCGAAGACGTCGGTCGCCGGCGTCGAGGGACGGCCGAGCGCCTGCTCGGGCGCCATGAACGCCGCCGTGCCGATCCGCAGCCCCGTACCGGTGAGTGCGGCGGCGTCGGCCGCGCGCGCGATCCCGAAGTCGATCACCCGGGGGCCGTCCGCCGCGAGCAGCACGTTGGCCGGCTTCAGGTCGCGGTGGACCACGCCCGCCCCGTGGATGGCCTGGAGCGCCTCGGCTATGCCCGCGAGGAGCAGCAGGACCGTGTGGACCGGCAGCGGCCCGTGGCGCCGTACGACCTCGTGCAGCGAGGGACCGGGCACGTACGCGGTGGCGAGCCACGGCGTGGGGTCCTCGACCCCGGAGTCGATCACCTGGGCGGTGAACAGGCCGTGGATCCGGCGGGCACTGGCCACCTCCTGGGCGAACCGCCGGCGGAACTCGGGATCGGCGGCGAGCTCCCTGCGGACGGCCTTGAGGGCGATGGGGCGACCGCCGGGCGTGTGGGCCAGGTAGACCACGCCCATGCCGCCGGAGCCGAGCCGGGCGTGCAGGCGGTAGCCGCCGATCTCCTGGGGATCGTCCGCGGACAGTGCCGTACGGGCCGGCTGTGGGCCGGAGTGCTGCTCGGACATGCGGTGGCTCTTTCAACGATGCGGGGCGAGAAGCCCCGCGATGCGGCAGGGACCTGAGCGCATCGTGCCATGAATTGACTGAATTTTCAGTCAGTGCCAGAGTGGGCGACACGTGCCCGCACCACCCGCCCCGCGTCACGGCCCTTCGCGGACGGAGGGCGCACCCTTGTCCCAGGGGCCCGGGACCGTCGGCCCGTGCCGTGCCCCCCGCGCCCGTCCTGGCCGGACACAGCCGTCCCACCAGTCCTCGATCGGAGCTTTCCCGTGTCCCACCTGCCTCCCACGCGCCGGACCGCCCTCCGTACCTTCGCCGGGCTCGGCGCCCTCGCCTTCGGGGCCGCCGCCTGCGGCCCCTCGCAGAGCGCCGCCCCGCGGTCCAACGCCGCCCCCGGCACCGCCCAGCCCTCCCCGGCCGGCCCCGAGCGCCGGCTCGGCGCCGAATGGGAGAGCCACACCCGCACCTTCATGGCCTGGCCCGCGCTGGACGCGGTCTGGATGGAGGACCTGCGCTACGTGCGCGAGGACATCGCGCGGATCGCCCGGGCGGTCGGGGAGTACGAGGCCGTCGTCATGATGGCCCGGCCCGAGCAGGTGGCCGCGGCGCAGCGGGCCTGCGGCTCCGAGGTGGAGGTGATCCCGCTGGCCGTGGACGACCTGTGGGCCCGCGACACCGTCCCCGTCTTCGTCGAGGAGGAGGGCAAGGTCATCGGCGTCGACTTCAACTTCAACGGCTGGGGCAACAAGCAGGAGCACAAGAACGACGGCCAGGTCGGACGCCTGCTGCTCCAGAAGTACGGGATCCCCCGGGTCCAGGCCCCGCTGGTGGCCGAGGGCGGCTCCTTCGAGCCCGACGGTGAGGGCACCCTGCTGATCACCGAGAGCTCGATCGTCAACGACAACCGCAACCGCGGCAAGAGCCGGGACACCATCGAGGCCGAGCTCAAGCGGACCCTGGGCGTCGAGAAGGTGATCTGGCTGGCCGGCGTGCGCGGCGAGGACATCACCGACGCCCACGTGGACAGCCTCGTACGGTTCGCCGCGCCCGGTGTCGTCCTGCTGGACCGCGCCCACCCGAGCACCCCGAAGGACTCCTGGTCCCGCTCCGCCGACCAGGCGAAGTCGGTCCTCTCGAAGGCGACGGACGCCCGGGGCCGGAAGTTCGAGATCATCGACCTGCCGCAGCCCGACCTGGACAAGATCACCGGGGAGGGCGACGACTTCGTGTCCACCTACGCCAACTTCTACATCGCCAACGACTCCGTCTTCATGCCGAAGTTCGGGGACCGCCAGGCCGACGACCGGGCCCGCGGCATCCTGCAGGAGCACTTCCCCAAGCGGGACATCGTCCCCGTCGCGATCGACACGATCGCCTCGGGCGGCGGCGGCATCCACTGCTCGACCCACGACCAGCCCGGCAAGCCCGCCGCGTGAGTGCCCTGCGGCGCCGCCCGTCCGGGCGGCGCTTCCCGCTGCTGCCGGCGCTGCTCCTACTCGCGATCGTGGCCGCGGTCGGCGTGGGGGCCTGGCTCCAGTTCGGCGAACGCCAGGCCCAGGACACCGTCCACACCGCGGGCCGGGCCGACGCCGACCGGGTGGACGTCGAGGCGACGATCCAGCGCGTCGACGCCGCCGGGCGCGAGCTGGTGCTGCGGGTCCTGGTCACGCCCAAGGGGGCCCTGGCGGAGGCCGGCGGGGTCGCGCCCGTCGGCGACCTCATCCTCCAGACCTCGGCGGCCACCCGCGACGACCTGACCTTCAAGGCCCACGAGCGCATCGCGGGCCGGGACGTGGCAGTCGCCCTGACGGGCGGCTCCATCACGGACTATCCGTTCGACGGATACGAGGCGGACATCGGATTCGAGGCCGTGGTGGGCCAGGAGGAGGTCCCGGTGCGGGTCCTGTTCTCCAACAACGACGTGCTCTTCTCGTCCACGGTGGAGGCCTCGACGGCGAGCGACGGCGCGGCCGTCCTGGACATCGGGCTGGCCCGCTCCAACAGCGTGCTCGTGTTCGCGGTGTTCATGATGATCGCGATGTGGGCGCTCGCCGTGTCCGTCCTGATCGGCGGGTGGTTCCTCGTCACGCGGGGCAAGGGGCTCACCTGGCCCGCCCTCGGCTGGATGGCCGCCACCCTGTTCGCGCTGGCCGCCTTCCGCAACACCGCCCCGGGCACACCGCCGATCGGCTGCCTCCTCGACTACCTCGCCTTCCTCTGGGCGGAGATCCTCATCGCGTTCTGCCTGACCACCGTCGTGGTCATGGGGGTCAGGGCCGAGTCCCGCGCGGAGCCCGCGGCGGACGGGGTCTGAAGCGGAGGCGGAGGCGGAGCCGCTGCCGGCGGGGCCGGGGGCCGTGCGGGCCGTAAGGGCTGTGCGGGCTGTGCGGGCCGTACGGGCTGTACGGGCGCCGAGGCCCCGCGCCCCGGTCGGCGGGACCGGGCGGGGTGCGGGGCATTCGGGTGGCCCGGCGCGACCGGACCGCGCGACGCGCGGGGGCGGGTGCCGCCGGCGCCGTACCGTGGCTGACCATGACGCTCCAGAGCGACCGGGCCGACCGGGCCGACGAGACCGGGCCGGCCGAGCGGCGCGGGCCGTGCGGGTCGGTCACGGATCCAGAGCCGGTCACGGATCCCGAGCCGGTCACGGATCCCGAGCCGGCCCGGCGCATCGGCCGGATCGAGGCGCTCGTACGGGACGCGGACCCCGGGGCCGGCTGGGCCGTCGGTGGCGCGGACGGCCCGGACGCGGTGGTGGAGGCCGGGGCGGGTGTCCGGGAGGGGCCCGGAGCCGGAGCCGGAGAGCCGGCCATCGCCGCCGATGCCGGCGGACTGGTGTGCGTGCTGGCCGTCTGGCCCGTCATCGGGATGCTCGTGGACGCGGGCGAGCTGGCCCTGCACACCCCGCTCACCGCCTACGGAGCGGGCGACGGCCTGCCCGCCGGAACCACCGCGCACCACCTGCTCACCCACGGCTCCGGGGTGTCGCCCGCCCTCTTCGGGCTCGCCGAGCGGCTGTGCGGCAGCCCTCTCGCCGGGTTCGCCGCCGAGCGGGTCTGGGGCCCACTCGGCATGACCCGGACGGGCTTCACCGCCGAGGGGACCCTGCGTGCGCCCGTCGCCGACCTCGGGCGGTTCCTGAGCCACCTCCTCGCCCCGGCGGGCGGCCCCGTCAGCCCGGCCTGGACGGCGCAGTCGCTGCGCATCCGCACCGGGGAACTGCTACCCGCCCGAGGCCTCCTCTGGCACCCCGCCGCACACGGATCCTGGTCCCACGGCGAAGGCCCGACCCTGTGGATCTCCCCGCGCGGGCGGCGCTGGGCCGTACTCCACCCCAGCACCCCGTCGGCCCCGCTCCGTACGGCCTTCCGTGAGGCGGCCCTCGCCTGAACTCCCGTACACAGCAAGGTGGTTGTATATTCCGAGTCCGATGAAGAAGACCCGCCAGAAGGACCGTGACGTGCCCGGTCCGCAGAGCCCCTGGGACGAGATCGCCCCCGGCCTGTGGATGGGCGGCCACTACTGGACCGACCCCGCCGGAGAGCTGCGGCCGGTCGTCGTCGGAGCCGAGTTCGACCTCGTCATCAGCCTCCTCACCCGCCCGGGCCACGGCCCCGATCCGCGCGTGGAACACCTGGTCGACGAGATGCCTGACGCCCCGCTCACGGGCGCGCAGCTGCGTACCGTCCTCAGGCTCGCCCGCGCCGCCCGCACGGCCCTCGATTCCGGACGGCGGATCCTGGTGCGCTGCCATGCCGGTTACAACCGTTCCGGCCTGGTCGTCGCCCAGTGCCTCGTCGACGGCGGCCTCGCGTCGGCCGCCGCCATCGGCCTGGTCCGCCTCGGACGCTCCCCCTGGGCCCTGCACAACGAGACCTTCACGGACTACCTCGCCGCCGGCCCGGAGGTCGCCGCACTGCTCGTCGACCTCGACCTCGACTCCGACCCCCGTCTCGATCCCGGTCTCGAACCGGGAGCCCCGCCCCTTCCGTAGCCCGCCCGCGGCCCTCCGTACCCCCCTCGTGGTCCTCGGGGCGCGGACCCGGGACGGTCGACGTACGGTGAGCGCGAGATCACCGAACGTCGAGTCCAGGCTGCGCGGAGGTACACGGATGCGTACGGCCCACGAGACCGCCCGCGGTGCGCGCACGCCACCGACCCCGGCCGCGGAGGCCCCCGTATGACGGGCCGGGCGGGGCACGGCGAGAGCGCCCGGTTCGCCGCCGCCCATACGCTGCCCGCCCTGGTACGGGGCTTCGTGGGCGTCCGGCCCCGTGCGGTGCGCGGGCACGCCGGGCCCGGCCGGCCGCGCTGGTCCGCCGCCACCCTGCGGGCCCTGCGCGAGCGGCACGGCGGAGCGCCCGTGCTCGTACGGGGACTGACCGGCACCGTCCTGCTCATCCTCGATCCGCAGGACATCCGGCAGTTCTACGCCGAACCCGTCGGCTCGCCCGCCCGGCCCGCCGTGGAGGCGGGCGGCAGCTGCGTCCACGCCGGGCTCGGTGCCGGGCGGCGGGAGGTCGACGACTCCGTGCTCGCCGCGGGACTGACCGTGCACCCCTCCTGCGGGGCGTTCCTCTCGGTCCTCGCCGACGAGGCCCGGCGCCTGACGGCCGGGGGTTCCCTCGAACTCGCCCGCGTACGGCACTCCGTGGCCCGCGCGGCCCGTCGCATCGTCCTCGGCGACGCGGCCGCCGAGGACGCGGAACTCGGCCGCAGGCTCGGGCGTTCCCCCGACAGGGCCGCCGCGCGGATCGCCGCGTACGCCGACCTCGCGGAGCCGCACACCCTCATCGGGCGGGCCCGCCGCCATACGGACCCCCTCGGCCGGCCCGGGCCGGACCGGCCCCTGGCGGACACGGCCGGGCAGGTCCGCGAGTGGCTGGCCGCCTTCGACCTCGTCCCCGGCGTCCTGCTGCGGACCCTGCTGCTCCTCGGCGCACACCCGGCCGAACAGGACGCCGTCGCCGCCGAGGCCCGCGCCGCCGGATCGGCCCGGGGTTCAGCCCAGGGCGCGCTGCCCCGGCTGCGGGCCTGCGTCCGGGAGTCGCTGCGGCTGTATCCGGCCGTCCCCGACCTGATACGGATCACCCGGGCCGAGACCGAATGGCGGGGCGTGCGGCATCCCGCCGGGACCTGTGTGGTGCTGCCCGTGCTGTTCCACCAGCGCGACCCCGAGCACGTGCCCGCCGCGCACGTCTTCGTACCGGGCCGGTGGGCTTCCCGCGAAGCGGACGGGGACGTCCGGATGGCCCCGTTCAGCCATGCCGGCGGCCGCTGCCCCGGCGAACAGCTGGGTCTGCTGGTCACCGCGGCGCTCTGCGCGGAGGTGCTGCGCGGACACCGGGTCCGGCCCGTCCGGCCCGTGCTCGACCCCCTGGGCCCGCTCCCCGCGGCCCTGGATCCGCAGGGCATCCGCCTGCGCCTGACCCGTCGCTGACCCCGGCACCGGGTTCGCCCGCGCCGAGGCGGCCCCGCGGCACACGGCCAACCGGCCACCCGGTCATTCGGCCAGGGGGCCAGCCGGCCGCCCGGCCCGCCTGCCGACCGATCTGTTCGCCCCGCCCCCGTCCTGCCCGACGCTCATCCGACCCGACGAGGAATCCATGTCCGACGCCGCGACCCCCGGGACCTCCGCGCCCACCGACCCGGACGCCGATCAACTGGCCGCCCTGTGCCGGGAACTGGCCGAGGCGGCCGACGCCGTCGGCGAAGCCTCCCGCTACGCCTCCCGGCTGGCCCTCGGCTCCCGGCTGCCGGTCACCGCGCTGGGTCTCGGCAGCCGCCGCCGCGCGGCCTGGCGTACGCTGCTGCGCTCCCTCACCGACCCCGACGGACTCGGCTGGGCCGCCCGGGGCCGGGGCGTGGCGCGGGCCGGGTGGCTGGCCGGGGTCTTCACCGGCCGGGAGAGCCTCGCCGTCAGCCTCGCGGTGTGCGGCCTCAAGGGCAGGATCCGGGCCGAGGCTGCCCGTAACCCGGCGAGGTCCGCGGACCCGGCCGCCGCCGAGGTGTTCCTCGCGGTGGAGGAGGGCCGGCAGGGGGACGCCGTCCGGGCGTTCCGCGAACTCGTGCGCCGACGCGGCGAGGGACCTGCCTTCGCCCTGCTGAACCCCTCCTTCGCCGACCTCCTGGCCTGGAACGCGCTGACCGACGACAACCCGTTCAACGACCACGCCGGCTGGCAGGTCGCCACCGGCAGGGCCGTCGCCGCCGAGCCGCTCCTCGGGATCGGCGCCGCCCTGCGGGCCTTCTTCGACCGGGGCCCCGCCTGCTCCGAACCGGGCAACCGCCTGCTCGCCGAGCTGGACACCACCGGCACCCCGGCCGGTTACCGGGGAAATGCCGACCGGATCGGCCCGGCCGCGGGCGCGGTGCTGCTCCAGCAGGTCGTCGGCCAGGACGGGGTCGAGCGGTGCGTGCTCCAACTCGCCGGACCACCAACGGGGTCCGGCCGCGCCGACGGCCCGTACGAGGAGCCGGCCGCGCACGTCCGGGAAGTGGCCGCGACGGTACGCCGCCTCGTGCCCTCCGGGACCGAACTCGCCCTGCTCGGCCACGGTCCGGGCGCCCGGACGGCCGGACGGCTCGCCGCGAGCCGGGAGTTCACCACCGTCTACCGGGTCACCTGGGTGGGTTCCGGCCCCGAGCCGGGTCCGGCGGCGGCCCTCGCCGGCTTCGGGGGCCGGGTCACCGGAAGCCACCTCGTGCGGCTGCCGGGACATCCCGACGTCTACGTCCCGGGGCGGACCCAGTGACGGACTCCGCCGGGCCCGCACCCCGGGCCGAGACCCGTCCGGCCCCGGCCGAGGGACTGCGCGCCCACTCGGCGGCCCTGCGTTCGCACGCCGAACGGCTCCGCGTCGCCGCCGGGGACCTGCGCTGGCAGGGTCCGGGCGGCGAGGCCTTCCGCGCCGAGGTGGCCTCCCTGGCCGACCGCTGCGCCACCGCGGCGGGCGGCTTCGAGCTGGCGGCGGCCCAACTGGCCCGCCCCGGGTCTCGGGAGGGGACGCGGGGCAGGCACAGGCGGACCGGCTGAGCAGCCGACCGGAGGCCGACGGGGGAGTGGCCGGCGGGGGAGCGGGCGGCAGGGGTTCAGAGGACCAGTGACAGCAGCAGGACGAAGCCCAGGCCGACCACCGAGATGATGGTCTCCATCACCGACCAGGTCTTGAGGGTCTGGCCGACCGTCATGCCGAAGTACTCCTTCACGAGCCAGAACCCGGCGTCGTTGACGTGGCTGAAGAACAGCGACCCCGCTCCGATGGCGAGGACCAGCAGAGCGGTCTCCGTGGACGCCATGCCCGCCGCGAGCGGGGCCACCAGTCCGGCCGCGGAGATGGTGGCGACCGTAGCCGAGCCCGTGGCCAGGCGGATGGCCACGGCGATGAGCCAGGCCAGCAGGAGGGTCGGTATCGCCCAGTTCTCGGACAGGTCCATGATCATCTGGCCGACACCCACGTCGATCAGCGTCGTCTTGAAGCCGCCGCCCGCACCCACGATCAGCAGGATGCCCGCGATCGGGGCCAGCGACTTCTCCACCGTCACGGACAGCCGCGCCCTGGTGAAACCGGCCGCCCGGCCGAGGGTGAACATGCCCACGAGCACCGCCGCGAGCAGCGCGATCAGGGGCGAGCCGGCCACGTCGGTGACCCGCTGGACCGCGTTGGCCGGGTCGTTGACCACGATGTCGACCAAGGCCTTCATCAGCATCAGGACCACCGGCAGCAGCACGGTGAAGACCGTCGCCCCGAAGCGGGGACGGTGTTCCAGCTCCGCCGAGGGCCGCTGCGGGATCATGTGCTCGGGCGCCGGGATGTCCACCCACCGGGCCGCGTACCGGGAGAACACCGGTCCCGCGATGACGACGGTGGGGATGGCGACGAGCACGCCGAGCGCGAGGGTGAGGCCCAGGTTGGCGTCGAGCGCGTCGATGGCGACCAGCGGACCGGGGTGCGGCGGTATCAGCCCGTGCATCACGGAGAGCCCGGCCAGCGCGGGGATGCCGATCCGCATGAGCGAGTAGTTGCCCCGCTTGGCCACCAGCAGGACCACCGGGATCAGCAGCACGATGCCGACCTCGAAGAAGAGCGGGAGCCCGATCACCGAGGCGATCAGCACCATCGCCCACGGCATGGCCCGGCCCTTGGCGCGGGCCAGGATGGTGTCCACGATCTCGTCCGCGCCGCCCGAGTCGGCGAGCAGCTTCCCGAGGATGGCGCCGAGGGCGATGAGTACACCGACCCCCGCGACGGTCGAGCCGAGCCCGGCGGTGAAGCTGGAGATGGTCTTGGCCAGGGGAGCCCCGGCGAACACCCCGAGGGCGAGCGAGCCGAGCGTCAGCGCCAGGAACGCGTGCAGTTTGAGGCGGGTGATGAGCAGCACGATGACGGCGATGCCCCCGAGGACGGCCATCCCCAGCTGGGTGTTGCCGGCCGAGGTGATCGGCTCGGTGGCGGCCGCTGCGAGAGTCTCGACGCTGAGACTGGTCACGGTGACGGTTCCTTCGTTCTGGTTCCAGGGCAGGCCGGAGCAGGGCGGAGTGGGGCGGGACGCGGTGGGAGGAGTGAGGGGCGAGGAGTGAGGGGCCGGGGCGGTTAGGCGACCGGCGCCGGGAGGCGGCGCAGGGCGGACAACGCCCGTGCGGTGATCTCCTCCGGTTCTCCGGACACGTCGACGAGGACGCCGAGTTCGTCCGGCTGGAGCGGCTCCAGCGTGGCGAACTGCGAATCCAGCAGCGTGGTGGGCATGAAGTGCCCCTTGCGCGCGGCCATGCGCTCCTCGATCAGCGGCCGGTCGCCGGTGAGGTGGACGAAGACGGTGTCCGGCGCGACGGCCCGCAGCCGGTCGCGGTAGGCCCGCTTCAGGGAGGAGGCGGAGATGACCCCGCCGCCGATCCGGGCCCGGTTGCGCATCCACTCGCCGATCGAGTCCAGCCAGGGCCGGCGGTCCGCGTCGTCCAGGGGGATGCCGGCGGACATCTTGGCGACGTTGGCCGCCGGGTGGAAGGCGTCGCCCTCGGCGTAGGGGAGGGCGAGCGCGTCGGCGAGCAGCCTGCCCACGGTCGTCTTTCCCGTCCCGGCCACGCCCATCACCACAATGACGCGCGTCATCGCGCACCTCGTTTCGCTGTCCTCGTTGACATCGGCCCGGAAGGCCTGGGACCACTGAAGCCCATTACGTAGTACTTATTCAAGGGGTCACCGCCAAAACATCACATCTTTTGTCCATTCGGTGGTCACCGTACGCTTACGCCATGACCACTGAAGGGCCGGGCGGACCGGGCGGAGCAGGCGGGCCGGGCGGCCAAGGGCTCCACTCCCACGTACTGGACACGATCGGCCTGTCGATCACGGCGGGGGAGCACCCGCCCGGCAGCGTGCTGCGCACCGACGAGATCGCCGAACGCTTCGACGCCTCCCGGACCGTGGTCCGCGAGGTGGTCCGGGTACTGGAGTCGATGCAGCTGGTCGAATCCCGCCGCCGGGTCGGCGTCACCGTCCGCCCCACCGAGGAGTGGAACGTCTACGACCCGCGCGTCATCCGCTGGCGCCTCGCCGGTGCGGACCGCCCCCGCCAGTTGCGCTCCCTCACCGTGCTGCGCTCGGCCATCGAACCGGTCGCGGCCGGCCTCGCGGCGGTACGGGCCACCCCGGAGCAGTGCGCCGAGCTCACCGAGGCGGCCCTGGGCATGGTCCGCACCTCACGCGGCCACCAGCTCGACGGGTACCTCCACCACGACATCGCCTTCCACCGGACCGTGCTCAACGCCTCCGGCAACGAGATGTTCGCGCGGCTCGGCGATGTCGTCGCAGAGGTCCTGACCGGGCGCACCCAGCACGCGGTCATGTTCCACGACCCCGACCCGGCCGCCGTCACCCTGCACGTGCGGGTGGCCGAGGCCGTACGGGAAGGCGACGCGGCCGCCGCGGAGGCGCTGACGCGGCAGATCGCGGTGGGCGCACTGGAGGAACTGGACGTACTCGCACCCTAGACCGACCTGTTCGGCCCCCCGCCGAGGGGACCCGCCCGCCGGGCGGGTCACCACACCGTGCCGAAGAACCGGGTCCACCAGGTGGGCCGCGCCGCGAAGGGTTCCAGCGCGCTGGGGCCGTCGTAGTCGCTCTCCAGCAACTCCTCGGGGACGCTCACGTAGCCGAGCTCGGCCAGCGCCCGCTCCACGGTGGCGAGGTCGGCGGGGTCCAGCGCCCCCTCCTCACGGGCGTCGTCCGTGCCGAAGAAGGCCCCCGGATTGTCGGCGCAGACCTCGGCCAGGGAGCCGAACTTGCTCACGCAGACCACGATCCGAGTCCCGCAGACCGTCGCGTCCGCGGGCACGTGGACGCGACCGTACTCGCTGGAGTCCTGGGTGTCGCGCTCGGATTCGCACGGGGCCCCGAAGTCCGCTTGGAGTCGACGCACCAGCCCGCCGAACGCGAGGCCGGCCGCGGCGCGGTCGTAGTGCAGCGGCCGTCCCAGCCGTTCGGGGTCGTCGAGTTCCCGCAGGAGGGCGAGCAGCTCCGTGTCATTCATCGGCATCCGTCCATGCTGCCGCCCGGCAGGCGAGGGTGGAAGCAGGGGCAAGATCCGAAAGTGACGGACCGGTGTCTGTGCGGAGCTCGGTCAGTCGTGTGTGCGGGCGGGCGCCGGGGGGCGGGTGGCGTCGGTGCTGGGTGCGCCCAGGCCCGCCAGTAGTCGCAGGCCGTCCTCGGTGGGGCTGCCGGGGGCCGCGGACAGGATCAGCAGCTCCATGCCCGATTCGCCCGGTAGGGCGAAGTTCTCCTGGTGCAGCTCGAGCAGTCCGACCAGCGGGTGGCGGAACGCCTTGCGGCCGTGGGTGCGGGCGCGCACGTCCGCGCGGGCCCACAGGCGGCGGAACCGCTCGCTGCCCATCGCCAGTTCGCCTATCAGCGAGGCCAGTTTGGGGTCCTCGGGGTACTGGCCGGCGGCCAGGCGCAGGTGCCCGACCACGTCGAGGGTGCACTGCTCCCAGTCCGCGTAGAGGCCGCGCTCGGCCTCCTCCAGGAAGATGTGGCGGGCGGTGTTCAGCCCCGGCATCGGCCGGCCGAAGAGGAGCTCGGCGAGGCGGTTCCCGGCGAGGGCGTCCAGCCGGTGGTCCATGATCAGCGCGGGTGCGCCGGCGACGAGGTCGAGGACGCGCAGCACCTCCGGGCGGATCCGCCCGCCCGGAGCCTTCGCACGGCGGCGGCGCTGCCGGGAGAGCCGGTAGAGGTGCTCGCGCTCGGTCTCGTCGAGGCCGAGGACCCGGGCGAGCGCGTCGAGGACCTGCTCGGAGGGCTGGGTCGCACGGCCCTGCTCCAGGCGCACGTAGTAGTCGACGCTGACGCCGGACAGGTGCGCGACCTCTTCGCGGCGCAGCCCTTCGACCCGGCGGCGGCTGTCGGTGGGGATGCCGACGGCGGCCGGGTCGACCCGTGCCCGCCGGGTCCGCAGGAAGCCCGCAAGATCGTCCATGGGCCCAGTATGGCCGCGCCGGCGCCCGCGAAGGTGGCCCTGCCGGTACCAGGAAGTCCGGTCCGACGGAAGACGCGCCCCTGAACACCGGGCGCCGCAGGGCCCAGGATCGGGGCATCCGATCCGGAGGAGTACCCGTGAAGACGCTGATCGTCTACGCCCACCCCGAGCCGAAGTCGCTCAACGGCTCGCTGAAGGACCTGGCGGTCTCCACCTTGGAGGACGCCGGGCACGAGGTACGGGTGAGCGATCTGTACGCGATGAACTGGAAGGCGGCCGTGGACGCCGAGGACTACGGCCCCCACGCGTCGAGCCCGCTGAAGGTAACCCTGGACTCGGGCCGGGCCTTCGGGGCCGGGGCGCTCACCCCCGACGTGCGCGCCGAGCAGGAGAAGCTGCTGTGGGCCGACACGATCGTCTTCCAGTTCCCGCTGTGGTGGTACACGATGCCCGCGATCCTCAAGGGCTGGGTGGACCGGGTGTTCAGCTACCGCTTCGCGTACGGAGTCGGCGAGCACAGCGCCACCAAGTACGGGGAGCGCTTCGGCGAAGGCACCCTCGCGGGCCGCAGGGCCCTGCTGTCGGTGACCGTCGGCGGCCCGGAAACGCATTACGCCGACCGCGGGATCAACGGCCCCATCGACGACCTGCTGTTCCCGATCCACCACGGGATCCTCTACTACCCGGGCATCGAGGCGCTGCCGCCGTTCGTGCTGTACGGGGCCGACCGGATGGCGGACGAGGACTACGCGGACGTGGCCAAGGCGTGGGTGGAGCGGCTGCTCACCCTGGAGTCGACCGAGCCCATCGCCTTCCGGCGGCAGAACTTCGGCGACTACGAGATCCCCTCGCTGCGCCTGAAGGAGGGGCTGGAGCCCGCGGGCCGTGCGGGGTTCGGACTGCACGTTCGCTGACCGCTTGACGCTGGCGGCCGGCCGCGGGGTGGACTGGCCGGGTGGCCGGGGCCGGACCGGCCGGGGCCTGGCTCTGGCCGGCGGGCGGGCAGGGGGTAGCCGGCCCGACGGGCCCCGCGCTTCGGTGGACAACCAGATGCCCGACAACTCCGAGGAGTTCGCGCGCGTCCGCAAGGACGGCAAGACCTACCTCGGCCGCCGCACCCGCGATATGGCGGGCCAGTGGGGCGACTTCGACTGGACCGACCTCACCGTGGCACCGGTCACCGGATACCCCGCCGACGTCTGCACGGTCGCCCTGGCCATCCAGGGCAACGACGTGAAGATCAAGGCCATCACCAAGACGGGGACGGTTCACCACACCCACTGCGGGACCAACGGGCGCGCCGTGACAGGCGACGCGGCCCTGGGCGCCCGTACATCCGCAGCCCGGAGCGGTGACGCCCCGCGCCTCCGGCACCCTGCCCAGGCACCCCGCCCGGGAGTGACCGCGCGTACGCCACCCGCCCCGTACGCCACACTGGGCGGGTGCTGGGACATGGCGACGGGTACGAGGCCGGGGACTGGGCCTCCTTCGTGGGGCGAACCGCGGAACTGGCCCTGCTCGAACGGGCTTTGCGTGAGCAGCGGCTGATCACCCTGACCGGGCCGGGCGGTGTCGGCAAGACCCGCCTGGCCCGCCGCGCGGCTGACCTCGCGGGCGCTGCGGACGGGGGCGTCGAGGTGCCGGGGCCCGGCGGCCCGGCCGGCGCCTTCGCCGACGGGGTCCACTGGGCCGACCTCTCCCCACTGCCCGACGAGCGGCTGCTCGTGGCCACCGTGGCCGACGCACTGGACCTCGCCGACCACACCGCCCGGACCCCGGCCGCAGCGGTGCGGCAATGGATCGGCGGGCGCCGGCTGCTCCTCGTACTGGACTGCTGCGAGCACCTGGTGACGGCCGTGCGGGGCCTCGTACGGGAGCTGCTCGACGCGACCCCGCACCTCGTCCTGCTGCTCACCAGCAGGCAGCCGCTCGGACTTGCGGACGAACACGTCCTGGACATCGGCCCGTTGCCGCACGCCGTGGACCCGTTCGGAGCCGAAGAGGCACTCGCCCTGTTCACCCGGCGGGCCGCCGCGGCCGCCCCCGGGCAGGCACCGCCCTGGACCGAGGCCCGGCTCACCGCCGCCCGCTCCGTGTGCGCCCGCCTCGAAGGGGTGCCCCTCGCGCTGGAGTTGGCCGCCGCGCAGTTGACCGACCACACCATCGAGGAGCTGGCCGAGCGGCTCGCCCGCAGGATCGGCCCGCTGTCCGCGCCCACCCCCGTCCAGCCGCCGCGCCACCGCGCCCTGCGCACCGCCATCGGCTGGAGCCACGAGTGGTGCGCACCGCGCGAACGGCTGCTGTGGCTGCGGCTGTCCGTCTTCCGCGGCTCCTTCGACCTGGCGGCCGCCCGCGCCGTCTGCTCCGCCGGCCCGCTCACCGAGCCGGACGTCCCGCCGCTGCTCGACGCGCTGGTCGCCAAGTCCGTCGTACGCCGGTGCGCGGACGGCTCGTACCGGATGCTGGACACGATCCGGGAGTACGGGGCCATGTGGCGCGACGAGGCCGGGGAGCGCGGGGCGCTCCGGGAGGCGCACGCCGCGTACTTCACCGAGCTCGTGCGCACCGCCGAGCGGGACTGGCTCGGCCCCGCCCAGCGGATCGGGTACCGGAGGGTCGAGGCGGTGCACGCAGACCTGTGCGCGGCTCTCGACCACCACCTGGCCACCGCCCCCGAGCGGGCCCTGGACCTGGCCGCCCGGGCCGGCTTCTACTGGGCCTGCTGCGGGCACCTGCACGCCGCCCGCGGCTACCTGGAGCGGGCGCTGTCCGCCGCGCGGCCCGAGGAGGTGCCCCCGCGGATCCGGGTGCGCGCCCTGTGGGCCCTCGGGGTGACCCTGCTGCTCCAGGGCGAGCAGGAGCAGGCCCACCGGATCGCCGTCGGCTGCGAGGCCCTGGCCGCGGGGCTCGAGGAGGGCCCGGAGGGGGATGCGGGCCCGGCGCTGGACGCCGCGTACCTGCTGGGCCTGAGCCACCTGATGGCCGGGCGGCCGCTGGCCGCGCGGATCGTCTCCGACAATGCCCTGAAGACCTTCCCCGGCACGCCCTTCGACTCGGGGCCCCGGATCCGCTGCCACCTCGTACGGGTCTTCGCGCTCACCGGAACGGGCCTCTTCACCGACGCCCGGGAAGAGGCGGAACTGCTGCGCGCCGGCTGCGTCGAGCGGGGCGAACACTGGACCAGGGCCTACGCCGACTACCAACTGGCCCTGATCTGCCTCTTCGAGGGCCGCCCCGCCGAGTCCGCCGTACACGCCCGCGCCATGCTGGAGAGCAAGCGGGAGCTGGGCGACAGCTTCGGCACGGCCCTGGGCCTCGACCTGCTCGCGGCGGCCCGCGCGGCGACCGGAGACGGGGCCGGCGCGGCCCGTGCGTACGGTACGGGCCACGCCTACTGGCAGGCCGTCGGCCACCCGCAGCGCGGTACACCCGAACTGGCTTCGGTGCGCGAGGAGTTCGAGCGCACGGCGCGCGGAGCCCTCGGCGACCGGGCGTACGAGGCGGCCTTCCGCGAGGGCCTGCGGCACGGCCATACCCTGCGCACCCGCCCGCACCCGTACGAGGGTTGAGCCGCGCTCACCGGGGCGCGGCCGCCCCTCAGGGCTGGTCGGGGAAACCCGCGAAGTAGCCGGCCGCCATGTCCTCGCCACCGTGCCCCAGGGCGTCGGCGCGGTGGAAACGGGCCCGCGCGGCGACGGCCAGGTCCACCGACACCCCGGCCGACTCCGCGGCCTCGGCGATCAGACCGGTGTCCTTCTCGGCGCCGCGCACCGTGAAGCTCGGCGTGAAGTCCCGGTCCAGCACGGCCCGCATCTTGGTCTGGAGGTACGGACTGTCCATCGGCCCGCCGGTCACGACCTGCGCGAACAGCTCCGGGTCCACCCCTAGCCCCTCGGCCAGCGCCAGGGCCTCGCCGACCGCGGCCGTCACGGTGATCGCGTACCCGACGGTGGCCAGCTTCAGCCGGGTCGCGGCCCCCGGTTCCTCCCCGACCCGCAGCACGCTGCTCCCGACGGCGGCGAAGACCGGGTCCAGCCGCGGGTCGGCCGGGCCGCCGACCAGCACCACCAGGGTCCCGTCCTCGGCGGGCTGGCGGGTGCCCTGCACCGGGGCGTCCACGAAGACCAGCCCGTGTTCCCCCGCGAAGGCGGCCAGTTCCTCGAGGGAGGCCAGGCCGACCGTGCCCATCTGCGCCCACACCTGACCGGCGCTCAGCCCCTCCACGGCGGCGGCCATGGCCCGGGCCACCGCCGCACCGTCGGCCAGCATGGTGATCACCACGTCCGCCCCCGCCACCGCCTCGGCCGGGCTGTCGGCGACCACCGCACCGTCGGCGGCCAGCGCGGCCGCCTTCTCCCGGGTCCGGTTCCAGACCCGGACCTCCTGCCCGGACCGCAGCAGATTCCGGGCCATTCCCGTCCCCATGATTCCGGTCCCCAGCAGCGCGACGGTGCTCATGGCGGTACTCCCATTCCGGTGATCCCTCAGGTGCTCCCGGGACACAGTCTCCACGGGTGCGGAGCCCGACCGTGCCACCGGAGCCTCAACTCGCCGTCGGGGGAGTGGCCGAGAGGACCGCTTCTGCCGTCGCCGTACACGGGCATGCGTGCGGATCACGGGGGTACGCGAGCGGCATGCACGGACATCATGCGCGTCCCACGATTGCCCTGTTCCACAGGTCCCCGCGCCCCGAGGCGCCCTCGGCGGGAGAGGTCCGGCACGCGGCCGGGGGAGGAGGGATGGTTCGGCGGCTGCGTCGCAGGCTCCTCGCCTACCGGCACATTGACCTGCTGTCCTCGCACATCCCCGGCGACACCGGCACCGGCGACGAGGTCCTCCTCCTCGTCCACGTGCGCAAGGTCGTCGGAGAGATCCACTACCGGATGTGCTCCACCTGCGCCGAGGCAGTGATCACCGGCGTCGACATCGACGCGTTCTTCCTCGGGACGGGCCTGGACACCCGAGCCCTGGCCCACCTGCGCGCCCGCCATCCCGGCCTGGTCTGGCACAGCACGCTCCACCTGCGCGGCACACGTGATCTCCTGCGCCGCTCACGCATCCGCGACGGCGACGGCCTGTGCAGCCACCTGCGGGCACCGGCAACGCAGGAAGAACGAGCCTTCCGACCGCAGCGGGCGGACGGAAACCGCGGCCGGCCGCAGGGCGCGTGGAACGTCTGAGGGCGACGGTACGGGGTAGTCGCCGAAGGACGGCACCACTGAAGGAGGACGAGATGACGGCCCACGAGAGTTCCCGGAGTCACCCGCGCACCACGCCGTCCGAGGCCGAGGGGGAGAGCGGCGACCGGGAGGCCCGGCGGCAGGCCGACGAGGCAGTCGTCGGGCGTCCCGACGGGGGCGACGGGGGCGACGGCGAAGCGGATGCCGGCGGGCACGGGGCCAAGCGGCAGCGCCCGGGTATCGGCCGCGAGGAGCAGGATCGCCCGCACGGCCCGAAGCTGTCAGCCGGCCGGACCCGATGAGTCAGAACCAATTGAGACGGAGTGATCGCGGATGCGCACCACAGCTGCACGGGTGATGGGTGTGGCCACTCTCGGGTACGGCGTGGCGGTCGCCTGCCGGCCGAAGGTGCTGGCCCGCCCCTGCGGCCTGGCAGAGCAGGGCTCCTCCGCGCTGCTGATCCGCGCGCTGGGCGTCCGCGACGCCGTCATCGGCGCGGCCATGGTCGCGGTCCCCGCGGGCAGTGCGCTGCGGACGGCCGTACTGTGCCGGGTCGCCATCGACGCGGGGGACGCGCTGCTCTTCGGCACGTTCCTGCCCCACCGGACCGAGCGCGCGAAGGCGGCCTCGGCCGCACTGGCCTGGGCGGCCCTCTGCGGCTGGACCCTGACCGGCGGCGGAGGTCCGGCGGCGCCGCTGGTACAGGACGCGGCCAACGTCGCCGTACGGGCCGCCCAGTCCGCGACACGCGCCGAACTCTGACACAGGCGAATGAAGACGCGCCGAACTGTGACACAGGGCGAATGAAGCCTGCTCCCGGCGAGCAGCGTGACGGATCGGCCCGGCCGAGCAGAGGGTGTACGTCGACGGAACCAAGGAGCCTCATGGTCTGAATGGGCGTCACCGTCTGACCTGGCGTCTGAATGGGCCCCGACTCGAGGAGTCGGGGCCCATTTCCGGTTCCGGAGCGGGGGCGTCGGCCCGCGGTCGCGCATCTTTCGGTCGTCGCGGGCCAGAAGGCATCCATGAAGCGAAGCTGCGGTTCCTCCGCGCGCGGTGTCGGACCGTTCCTGCTCCTTCCCGTGCAGGCGGCCCTGATGGTCGGGCTGGGACGGCTGGTCACCGGACCGGCGGCCGGACACTGGCCGCTGTCGGCGGAGGCCTCGATCGGCAGGGACCTGGCGGAAGACCGGGACCCGGACATGTCCGGAGCCACGGAGTTGCTCTCCGTACTCGCCGGCACTCAGGCAGTCATCGGCGCGACGCTGCTCTGTATCGTCGTCCTGCTCGTCCTTCCCCGTGTCGCACTGCGCAGCGAGGCGCTGTTCCTCGGCGTCTCGGTGGCCGCGCAGTCGGCGGTGTTCGTCGTGGTGACGGCCTTCGTGGACCGCCCGCGGCCCTCGGTCCCCCACGAGGACGCCGCGCCGCCCACGTCGAGCTTCCCCTCCGGTCACGTTGGCGCCTCCCTCGCGCTCTACGGGGGACTGGCCGTCATCGCCGCCCTGCGCATGCGCGGCCCGTGGCGCTACGTGGTGACGGGCACCCTGCTGCTGGTCCCGCCGGCCGTCGGACTGTCGCGGATGTACCGCGGCATGCACTACCCCAGCGATGTGGCGGGCGGCCTCCTCAACGGAACTTTGACCCTGCTGATCACCGGGTTCGCGCTGCTGTACGGGCGACAGCCCGCTGCGGAGCCCGACGCGGAGCCCGACGCGACGGAGCGGCCCGACCGGAAGG
>NZ_JBHWMB010000010.1:146611-157868 GCF_042730015.1 Streptomyces sp. NPDC059957
CCGGTGGTCCGGTCCTCGTGGTGCGCCACCCGTACGGCTGCCCGGACGAGCTTGCGGACCGGCTGGCAGCCGTCCTGCGCGAGCACGGCCACCGGGACCTCCGGTGGATCCTGACCTCCGCCGAGCTCCCCTGCGGCGCCCTGGCACAGGAGCTCCGCGCCGTCCGCCCCGCCCTCGTGGTGGTCTGCGGAGGCGACGGCACCCTGCGCGCCTGCGCCGAGATCCTGGCGGGCACGAGGATCCCGCTGGCCGTCGCACCCTGCGGCACGGGAAACCTCCTCGCCCGCAACCTCGGCCTCCCGATGGATCCGGCCGCCGCCCTGGCCGAGTCCCTGTCCGGAGAGAGCTTCGGCATCGACGTCGGCCGGGTCCGGGGCGACGGGATCGAGCCGATGCGGTTCACCGTCATGGCCGGCGCCGGCTTCGACGCCGCGATGGTCCGGGACGCCTCCCCGAGGCTCAAGGCACGCATGGGCTGGGCCGCGTACGTCCTGTCGGCCCTGCGGCACCTGCACGATCCCGGCGTCCGTCTCACGGTCCGCGTCGACGGGGGCCGCCGGCTGCGGCGCCGGGCCCGCATGGTCGTCATCGGGAACGTCGGCACCCTGCAGGGCGGCCTGCCGCTCCTGCCGGCGGCGAGGCCGGACAGCGGACGCCTGGAAGTGGTGCTCTTCGACCCGCGCGGCCCCGCCGGATGGCTCACCGCGGCCGGACACCTGGCGGCCCGCCTGCTGCGCCGGCGCCCGCCGGCAGCCCCCGGCCCGGCCGCCCCGGACGGGCGCAGCGAGGCCGGGGGAGCGCTGGAGTACTTCAGCGCCACCCGGATCGACGTCCGCTGCGCCGTACCGCAGCCGCGCGAGCTCGACGGCGATGCCGTGAGCGACGGGGTCCGCCTCACCGCCGAGATCGAACCGGGAGCCCTGCGGGTGTACCTGCCCCGCGCGCCCGGGACGCCAAAGACCTCACCCGCCGAGCAGCTTCCGGCGGCGGCCCCCGGCACGCCGTCCTGCAGTACGGCGGCGCACGCCCCCCGAGACACCGGACGGCCGCAAGCCCCGTAGGTCCGCGGGCTCCGCAGGTTCCGCAGGTTCCACGCGACGAGACACCGGAAGGCAGGAGCACGATGGGCACCGCGCGACGGGTACCGCAACGCCACGACGTGGGCGGCGAGGAGCTCTCCGCCGACGAGGCGTGGACCGCACTGCGCCGCTACGGCGGCTGGAGCCTGGCGCGCGATTCCTTCGTGCGCTTCCGCTACGCCGACGGCTTCAGCCACGCCCGCGCGCTCGCCCTGCAGACCGTCCTGTCGATAGTCCCGCTGGCCATCGCCGCCATCGGCCTGTCCGGGGTGCTGCACACCGAGGAGGCGGGCCGGGTCGCCGAGCTCACCATCCGCGGGCTCACCAGCGGCCCGGGCCAGGCCGTAGTGGACGACGCGCTCAGGGAGAGCAGACGCCACGCCGGCGACGGCGGCCAGGCCGCGCTGTGGCTGGGCCTGCTGTTCTCCCTGGCCAACGTCACCACCGCCCTCTGCCAGGTCGAACGGGGCGCGAACCGCATCTACGGCAACGAGCGGGACCGGCCCTTCCTCGCCAAGTACAGCCGGGGCCTGGTGATGGCGGCCCTCGCGGGACTGCCTCTGGGGCTCAGTTTCATCCTCACCGTGCTGGGCACCCACCTGACCCATGCGCTGGCCGAGGTGTACCGGCTCTCTCCCGACACGGTGCGGGCCTGGGAACTCCTGCGCTGGCCGCTGGGCATCCTGCTCGCCGTCCTCGCCACCAGCGCGATCTTCCGCCTCTCCCCGCGCCGGCGGCAACCCGGCTACACCTGGCTGGCCTTCGGGGCCGTCGTCCACCTGGTGCTGTGGAACCTCGCGACCTGGGCGCTGAGCCTCTACATCGGCGAGAGCAGCTCCTTCACCAGCGTCTACGGGCCCCTGAGCGCCATCGTGTCCCTGCTGCTCTGGTCCTACCTCACCTCGATGGCGCTCTTCCTCGGCCTCTCCTTCGCCGCCCAGCTGGAAGCCGTACGGGCGGGGGTGAGGGAGCCGGTCATGAACGACCCCGGGGTCTGACCGCCCCGGATACCGGCCTCCGGCCACCGGCGGCCGGAGGCCCGCCACCGCACGCCACGAAAGGGAACCGCACCATGGCACGGCGCACGGAAGGTGCTCGACGCGTCCAGCGACATCCGCGACATCCGCGACGTCCGCAACGTCCGCTACGGAGCCTGCTCGCGCGGCACGCCGGACCCGACGCCACCTTCGGCGCGAGACTCCTGCTCGCGGCGGCCGCGACGGCCCTGGCAGCGGTACCCTTCGCGCTCGCCCTGGTACTGGTGGAGTCCCGGTGGGCGCCACTGCACCGCCTGGACCAGGGCGCGGCCGAACGCCTCCACGCCGACGCGCTCGGCCACCCGGACCGGGTGGGCATCCTGCGCGTGCTCTCGGACTGGGTGTGGGACCCGGTCACCATGCGCCTGCTGGTCGCCGTACTCGTGGCCTGGCTCGTGAGCCGGGGCGCCTGGCGGCTGGCCGCCTGGGCCGGCGTCACGGCGGTCGCGGGCGGTCTGATCGGGCTCCTGGTCAAGAGCGCGGTGGAGCGGGCGCGGCCGCATCTGCCGGACCCCGTCGCCCACGCGCCCGGCTTCTCCTTCCCCTCCGGCCACGCGATGACGGCGACCACCTCGTGCGCCGTCCTGCTGCTGGTCCTGCTGCCGGTGGTTCCGAGGGCCTGGCGTCCGCTGCCCTGGACGGTCGCGCTGGTCACCGTGGTCGGCGTCGGCTACACGCGGGTCGCCCTCGGGGTCCACTGGGTCAGCGACGTCGTGGGCGGCTGGCTGCTGGGCCTCGGGGTGGTCACCGCGACGGCCCTGGTCTTCGAGGCCTGGCGGTCCGACACCGGACGGCGCCGCAGCGCGGTGGCCGAGGGCTTGGAGCCGGAACTCACCGGACCCGACCCCGAAGGGCCCCCGACTGTCGGCCAGGCACCGACGAGTTCGAGCCGTTGACCTCGCAGCGGGGGCCCGGCGGGGGAACGGAGCCCGATCAGGGGCAGGCGAGCCAACCGACAGCTTCGACAGCTTCGACATCCGAAGGAGAACGGCCATGCTGATCACTGTCAGTCGCTCCGGAGGTTTCACCGGCGTCGACAAGATGCGGAAGATCGACACCTCCGTCCGGCGGGACGCCGCGGAATGGGAGGGCCTCGCGCGGCGCGCCGTACGACCGGTCGCGGACGGCTTCCACTATCGGATCACCGTCGACGGCCAGACGGTCGACCTCGACGAGGCGGGCCTGACGGGCGACCAGCGGGAACTGATCCGTGCGGTCCTCGGCGAAGGGGCCTGACCCGTTCCACCGGCCCGGATCCACCGGCCCGGAGGAAGTCTGCGCTCCGACCGTTTGGACTCTCGGATACCGGCCATAAGAAGGGGCACGGGAGTCCGCGGCGGTGAGCGGCGCGGAGTCCCCAGCGGGCCCGAGCCGCGTGATGGCATCCCCCCCCCGCCATCACGCGGCCGGGGCTCCGCGGCCGCGGGTCTCCTCGGCGGCGGTCGGTCGCCCCTCCGCCGGCGACCCTGCCGACAGCAATAGGCCAGGTCTACGTGTCCTGCGGCGCCACCACGGTGAAGAGCGCTCCCTCGGGGTCGGAGAGAACCATCCACCGGCTTGTGGTGGACGTCTGTACGGGAGAGGCGGCCCTGCCGCCGAGACCGGTGGCGACATCGATCGCGCTCTCGAGGTCGGGCACGTGGAAATGAAGGTGCCAGCGGGGGCGTACCTCGGGATCGGGGGCTTCTTCGAGTGCGCCGCCGCTGATGCGGGCTACGGTGTCGTGGCCGTGGAGGAGGGCGACGTGGTCGTGTTCGTAGGAGACCGTGCAGCTGCCCGGTCGCCGGCTGTCCCAGTCGAGCACCTCTCCGTAGAAGATGGCGGCGGCGAACGCGTCCCGGGTCCGCAGTTCCAGCCAGGCCGGTGCGCTGCCGCGGCCCATCGACCAGTCGGGGACGGCCTCGCCGTGCCAGAACCCGAAGACGGCCCCTGCGGGGTCCGCCGCCAAGGCGGCTCGTCCGGTGCCGAAGGCCAGGGGGCCGACCGCCATGGTCGCGCCGCGTTCACGGATCCGTGCGGCCGTCGCGTCGGCGTCCTCGACGGCGAAGTACGGCGTCCAGACCACGGGCAGGCCGGGGCTCCCGGTGAGTGCGCCGATGCCCGCGACGGGGGCCCCGTCGCGGAAGGCGACGATGACGCCGTCCCCGAGGTGGGTGGGACGGAATTCCCAGCCGAGTACGGCACCGTAGAACTTCTGGGCGGAAGGGAGATCCCGGGCCAGGAGGCTGACCCAGCACGGGGTACCGGGGATCTCACGGCTCGACGTCGACACAGTTGCCGGCCTCATCTGCTGCTCACGTGGGACGGGACCCTTCCCACAGTAGACCGGACGACTGCGCCGGGGACGCTCCGCGGCGTCCCGGCCGTGTCGACGGCGGCGGGCGGATCGTCCGAGGGCTGCGTAGGACCCTCACAGGGCCAAGAAGCTCGCAGTGGGGGTTTCCAAGGGTGCGATAGCGGCAAGGCGCCCTTCATGGTGCGAATCGGATACACGATGATGACCGAGCAGGCCGGCCCCCGCGAGCTGGTGTCCCACGTGGTGAGGGCGGAGAACGCCGGATTCGACTTCTCCGTCATCTCGGACCACTCCTTCCCCCGGCTGGAGTCCCAGGGGCATGCGTCCTACGCGTGGAGCGTTCTGGGTGCGGCCGCGCAGGCGACCTCCCGGATCCCGCTCATGACGTACGTGACCTGCCCGACGTTCCGCTACCACCCGGCGGTCGTCGCCCAGAAGGCCGCGACCATGCAGATCCTGTCCCAGGGCAGGTTCCGGCTCGGGCTGAGCTCGGGCGAGAACCTGAACGAGCACGTCGTCGGCGCCGGCTGGCCCGCCGCCCACGCGCCTGGAGATGCTCGAGGAAGCCGTGGGCATCATCCGCTCCCTCTTCGCCGGCGGGTACGTGAGCCACCACGGCGCGCACTTCGACGTGGAGAACGCCAGACTCTGGGACCTCCCGGACGATCCGCCCCCGATCGGGATCGCGGTGTCCGAGGACCGCTCCTGCGAGATCGCGGGACGATACGGCGACCTGCTCATCGCCACCGAGCCGAAGCAGGAGCTGCTGACCGCGTTCGGCGCGTACGGCGACGAAGTGGACGCCTTCGTCGCGGCGGTCCGCCCGTACGCGGAGGCGGGCTTCACCGAGGTCGCCCTCATCCAGATAGGCGGCGAACACCAGACGCCGTTCCTGGAGTGGGCAGAGACGAAACTGCTGCCCGCCCTGCGAGACCTGTGAGGATGCGACCGTCATGGACCGTGCTGCTCTCTTCGATGTCGACGGCACTCTGACCGACACCAACCACCTCCACATCACCTCCTGGTGGGAAGCCCTGCGCCAGGCCGGGCACCACGTGCCCATGCACGCCGTCCACCGCGCGATCGGCCTGCCCGGCGAAGACCTCCTCGACCACCTCCTGGGCGAGGACCGGGACCACTCCGGCGACGCCCGGCTGAGCGCCGCCCACGACACCCTGTACGCCACGTACTTCGACCGGCTCCCCGCCTTCGAATCGACCGCGGAACTGCTCCGCACCCTGTCGAAGGCAGGGTGGAAGGTCCTGCTCGTCACCTCGGCGACGGACCGGGAACTCAAGGCTCTGCGGCAGGCCATCGGCGCGGAGGACGCCATTACCGACGCCGCGACATCCGATGACGTCGAACAGGGCAAGCCCGCGCCGGACCCTGTCCGGCACGCCCTCGAACTGGCGGAGGTGCCACCCGGGCGTGCGGTGTATGTCGGTGACTCCGTCTGGGACATGAAGGCGGCCTGCCGGGCCGGGGTAGCCGCCGTCGGCCTGCTGTGCGGTGGAATCCCCGGTGACGACCTCGAGATGGCCGGTGCGGTCGCCGTCTACCGCGACCCGGCTGATCTCCTTGCCGGCCTCGGTGACAGCCCGTTCTCCCGGGTCCCACCTGAACCTCTCGACGCCGTCAGCGGCGTGATCGCCGGGACACCCAGGTCCCTGCAACGCCATGCCGTCACGGTGTCTGACAGGGGGTGGACGGGGCAGGCGGTGGGCATGAACGAATCCCTTGCGAACGTGTCCAGCAGCTACCACGTCACCGTCCGAGGGGAACGCTTCACCTGCGGTGACGTGACGGGTCTGGGTCCCCAGGGGGACCTTGGTCTGCCCGGGCAGGTGCTCACGCTCACCCTCGACGACTGCGTCCTCACCGACGTGCCCGGGGCGCGGGAATGGGCCCTGTCCACCGAGGCTCCCGCCCAGCCGTGCAACGTCAAGATCGAGGAGATCAGGGCGGGTTCGGTGGCCCCGCTCACCACGTGGTACCTCACAGACGCCCGGCCGGACTCGATCACCGACCAGAGCACGACGGCGACCAGCCACGAAACGCGGATCGGCCGACTCACCATGCACGCCGCGAAGATCACTCCGGCCACGCCGTAGTGATCCTTTCCGGGCGGCGGAGGCCGGGTTTGCCTTCGCCACTCCGGGAGGTCCGTCCGGTCAGGCCAGGCGGACCTCCGGGAGGCAGATGTCGCCCTCGTGGGTGTCCAGCGCGTACGCCGGCAGGGCTTGGCGGGAGGAAGGACAGGGGGGTCGCGTACGGAGATCCCCGTGGCGCGCGGTGGATCAACTTGCCGGGTACGGAGCTGTCTTGAGGCGGCGGGCGAGGTGGCTTCGCCGACCCAGTAGGTGACGGCGTTGGGGGCGAGGGAGAACCCGACGTCGTTCAGGCCGAGGGGCTCCGACGTCCGGTGGGGGAGGGCGACGTCGCATTCCGCGCCGACAGGGGGCCGGCCGCGATGAACTACGCGTCGACCTGATCGGCCGGAGCGCCGACCGGCAGGAGAATGCCGTTGTATTCGTGGATGCCCGCGCGCTGGGGGGCTTCCTGGACGAGACCTACGCAGTCATCGCTGCCGGGGAGGAGTTCCTCGAAGTCGACGAGCTCCTCTACGAGCTCCGGGCTCGCTGAAGAGTCCGAGCGTCCTACCGAAACCGTGTCGAGCCGGTCTCTCCGGCCCTGGTCACGACGGTAGTAGCTGCCGCAGCGGCCACCACAAGTCCTTCGCGAGCACCGGTCTCGCCCGCCCCGATCACAGATGTCGCCCGCACGCATTGGCATGGAGAGATTCTCTATTGCCGGAGACGGCCGAGACGTTTTCCCGTCTGTGTCGATAGGAAACAGCTAAGTTTTGTGTGCATGGCCGGGGCGTTGTCGGGCAGATGATGCCTCGGAGGTTGATAACCATGGTTCCCCTGCTTCTTGTTCTTCTGCTGGTTCTGGTTCTCGCCGGGGCGGGTTTCGCGATCAAAATTCTCTGGTGGGTCGCCATCGCGGTCCTGGTGCTCTGGCTGATTGGTTTCGTCGCCCGCCCGAAGGGTGGCAGCGGCCGGTGGTATCGCTGGTAGCTGTTTCACAGAGCCACAGTTCAGTTGTGAACGCAGTAGGGAAGAGAGTGCGGTAAGGAATTGTTTTCCCTGCCGTCTCCATTGACCGGAGGAGTTGTTTTCGTATGACTGAGAATTTTTGGGGTTACCGCGAGACCGCAGGCCGTCCGGGCTGGTCGGATCTGACGGGGTACAAGGTCGAGGCGAGCGACGGTTCTATCGGCAAGGTCGACAAGCACTCGGATGAAGCCGGGTCCTCCTACATCGTGGTGGACACAGGTCCGTGGATCTTCGGCAAGGAAGTCCTGCTGCCCGCGGGCACGATCAGCCGGATCGACGCGAACGACGAGAAGATCTATGTCGACCGGACGAAGGAGCAGATCAAGAATGCTCCGGAGTTCGACCAGGACAAGCACCTCGGTGATGCCGACTACCACCGTCAGGTCGGCGGCTACTACGACGGACCGCACCGCCTCTGACACGCGCGGGCACCAAGCACTCCAGGACGGGGACGACAGCGACAAGCTGTCGTCCCCGCCCTGCTGCTACCCGGTGCGGCACCGAGAGGCCCGCCCCGCCCGTGGGGTTGGTTCGGACGGGAGATTTCGCCGCACGCCGATCGTGGACCTGTAGGCCGGGGGATGGGGTGGATGCT
Organism: Streptomyces sp. NPDC059957; assembly: GCF_042730015.1. NCBI lineage: Bacteria > Bacillati > Actinomycetota > Actinomycetes > Kitasatosporales > Streptomycetaceae > Streptomyces > Streptomyces sp. NPDC059957. The sequence continues at coordinate 154,738 of NZ_JBHWMB010000010.1, forward strand.
CGTTCCTGCGCCGCGCACCCTTCGGCCAGGCGGTCGCGCGCCGTGCCGCCGAGGGTGGCGGCCGGCTCGGTTGGGTGGTCTCCCTCGCCGGCGGCGCCGCCTCCATCGCCGAATTGCTCGGCGAACCAGCCGACCACCCCCTCGACCAGATCGACGTCACCTGGGTCCAGGACGAGGAACCGGGCCTGGTCTCGGCCTGATTCAGACCGAGGTGGGGAACCTGTCCCAGGCGCGGTGTTCCGTCAGCCCCTGGGTGATGGCCTTGAGGGCGGCGGTGGGGCTGGAGGCGAACGCGATACCGGGGGCGCCCCCCCGGATGCCGGCCGCTAGCAGGGTGCGGGACGAGTCGTTCCAGCCGCCGATGGCCTTGCCGTGGCGGTAGGCCTCCGTGAGCAGCAGGAGGACTCGGGGGTCGGCGCCATCCGGGGCGGGGGCTCCGGCCTTGGAGTCGCGGGCGCCGCGCGCGTCGGCCGCGGCCGTGGGCGTGCCGGCGAGGAGGAGGGCGTCGAACTCGATGGAACGCGTGGCGGCGAACGTCCGCTGGACCGTGACCGGGTTCTTCCCGGTTCCGAGCGTGCCCCCGGTGGGGGCGATCACGAGCGGGACCATTCCGGCCTTCAGGACGGCGTCCCGTACGGCACGGACGCCCTTCAGGTCGGAATCGGCGTCGGCGACGATGCCGATGACCCGTCCGTCGAGCGGCCAGGTGCCACCGACTTGGGACAGCGCCGGGCTCGGGGCCGGTTCGGTGAGGGGCTGGGTGGGGGCCGGTGCGGGAAGTCCGAGCCCGGTGGCCACCTCCTCGCACAGCTGCGGGTCGATGTTCGCCAGGACGGACAGCGCGCGTTCCTTGACGGCCTGCTCGTGGCACTTGGTGAGTTCGAAGGTGTACGCGGCGATGATGTGCTCGCGCTCGACCGGCGTCATGCTCAGCCAGAAGAGGCGCGGCTGGGTGAAGTGGTCGTCGAACGAGGCGGGAGCCTCGCGGACCTTGCGCGCTGCGGACAGTTCGACCGGCACTTCGATGAAGGCGCCCGTATCGGCACCGGCGAGGAAGGGGCAGCCTCCGTCGAGGCTGTTGGGCCGGTACGGCGCGGCCCCGGCGTGGACGGCGGTCTGGTGCATGCCGTCGCGGAGCATGTCGTTGACGGGGGCGTGCGGGCGGTTGATGGGGAGCTGGCCGAAGTTGGGGCCGCCGAGCCTGCTGATCTGCGTATCGAGGTACGAGAAGAGCCTGCCTGCGAGCAGCGGATCGTCGGTGACGTCGATTCCGGGGACGAGGTGGCCGGGGTGGAAGGCGACCTGTTCGGTTTCGGCGAAGTAGTTCGTCGGGTTGGCGTTCAGCGTCATCAGCCCGATGGGCTGGACCGGGGCCAGTTCCTCCGGGACGATCTTGGTGGGGTCGAGCAGGTCGATGCCCTCGAAGGTCTGGTCCGGGGTGTCGGGGAAGGTCTGGATGCCCAGTTCCCACTGGGGGAACGCGCCCGACTCGATCGCGTCGGCCAGGTCACGGCGGTGGAAGTCCGGGTCCATGCCGTTGGTGATCTGCGCCTCCTCCCAGACCAGGGAGTGCACGCCGAGCTTCGGCTTCCAGTGGAACTTCACCAGCGTCGTGGCGCCCTTGGCATTGACGAGGCGGAAGGTGTGGACGCCGAAGCCCTCCATCATGCGGAAGGAGCGGGGGAGTGCCCGGTCGGACATGTTCCAGATGGTGTGGTGGGTGGCCTCGGTGTGCAGGGACACGAAGTCCCAGAACGTGTCGTGCGCGCTCTGCGCCTGCGGGATCTCCCGGTCGGGGTGCGGCTTCCCCGCGTGGATGACGTCGGGGAACTTGACCGCGTCCTGGATGAAGAACACCGGGATGTTGTTGCCCACCAGGTCGAACGTGCCCTCGCCGGTGTAGAACTTCGTGGCGAACCCGCGGGTGTCGCGCACCGTGTCCGCCGAGCCGCGCGATCCGAGGACGGTGGAGAAGCGGACGAACACCGGCGTCTCGACCCCCTTGGCCAGGAACGCGGCCTTGGTGACCTTCCCCGCGGTGCCGTAGCCCTGGAAGATCCCGTGGGCGGCCGCGCCACGGGCGTGCACCACGCGCTCGGGGATCCGCTCGTGGTCGAAGTGGGTGATCTTCTCCCGCAGGTGGTGGTCCTGCAGCAGCACCGGTCCCCGCGCACCCGCCTTCAACGAATGGTCGCTCTCGTACAGCCGGGCCCCCTGCGCGGTCGTCAGGTACGCACCGCCCTGCGCCACCGCGGCCTGGGGCGCGCCGGTGGGCTGTCCCGTGGGGCTGAGGGTGTCCGGGCCGTCCTGGTCCGGTTTCGGCGGCAATGGTTCGCGCGGGGCCGTCGGCTCGGCTACCGCGGGCGGTCGCGGGGAGGGGCGGCCGGAAGCGCCGGGGGAGCCGGCCCGCTTCTTCGGCGTGGCAGACGAGGCCTTCTTGGCCGTGGCTTTGGTCGCCTTCTTCTGCACCATGCGTCACGTCTCCTCTTGAGCGGACTCGGGGGCCTGCGGGGGCCTGCGGACGGAGCCTGCGAGATCGTCTGCCGTCTACCCGGCAGGCGGCAGTCATGCCCCGCTGCAAGCCTTCGGCTGCTCTTCGCTCATGGCACGCCGAGTACGCCCATACCGGCTAAGGGGCTCCGGGCTGCGGGCTGCGGGCTCCGGGCTCCGGGCTCCGGGCTGCGTGATCGGGATCCGGCCGGGCAGGTGGGGATGATCATGGGGCGCGTGGGTAGCCGCAGGAGGTGATCACGTTCGGAGTCGAAGAGGAGTATCTGCTGCTGGACCCGGACACCGCCGTACCGACTCCGCTGGTGGAGGAAGTGCGCCGCAGGGCCGGTCTCGGCGCCCTCGCGGATCAGGGCGAAGTCCAGGACGAGCTGCTCCAGGCGCAGATCGAGGTGGCCACTCCCGTCTGCTGGAACCTCGAGGAAGTCGGGGGACACCTGCTCCGGCTGCGCCATGCGCTGGCGTCGGCAGCCGAGGCCAGTGGCTGCCGGGTCGCGGCGACCGGTGCCGCGCCGGTGCGAGGGGTTCTGCCGGTGCCCGTCACCCGGACACCCCGGTACTTGAGGATGGAGGGCGAGGCGCGTCAACTGGTGGACGAGCATCTGATCTGCGGGATGCACGTC
>NZ_JBHWMB010000011.1:0-23917 GCF_042730015.1 Streptomyces sp. NPDC059957
TGGCCGGGAAGGTTTGCCGGGTCGCGGCGTCCGGTGCGGTGCATCGCAAGGCGGAGGGCCACGGCTCGTACCGGACGTACTTCCGCGGTCCGACAACGCGGCGAGGTGCCGTGCCGGGCGTCGCGACCCGGTGAACCTTCCCGGTCACAGCACTAGAAGAGCAGCAGCAGCGAAGCCAGCAGTGCCGCCGATCCCGCGATCTCGACGGCGCCGACCACCGCCACCTTGAGCCCCCGCCCGGGGAGGGCGATCGCGCGGGCCAGGTAGGTCGCGAAGGGGAGGGCCAGCCACGGGGACAGGCAGGCCGCCAGGGCGGTGGCCGTCGCGTGGTAGGCCACCGAACCACGGTAGTACGTACGGGAGTTCCGCTCCCTGATCATCGTCTTCACGTACGGGACCGTGCCCGCGAAGTACAGCAGGCAGGCGGCGGCGGGCGCCCAGGGCAGGCCGCCCCCGCCGAGCCGCGCCGCCACCAGCAGCATCCCGCACGTCGGGACCACCGCGGCCAGTCCGTTGGCCAGGGCGCGCTCGCGGCCCAGCCACGCGTACCGGGTGTTCACGGCCACGAAGGGCGCCGCCGCCGCGCCCGCGAGCAGCAGCCAGGGATGGAGCGCCGCGAGCGGGATCCCCGCCAGGGCGGTCGCCGCGCCGAGTGCGAGGGCCGGGCGGACGCGGCGCCGCGCCACCTCCGGGCGCCGGGCCGCGACCCGGCGCAGGCGCAGCCACTGCTGGGCGTGGAAGACCGCCGCGTAGCCGAGGAGCCAGGCCGTCAGGAGCAGGGCGTGCTGCCATCCGGGCCGCGGCGCGAGGAACGTGCCCGCGAGGAAGGGCACCGTGAGCATCGCCCACGCCCCGTGCTGGTCCGGGATCCAGGAGGCCTTCTTCGGCGGCACGTTCTGCACCTTCCCCGGTAATTGGTATTCGGGCTCGTAATTTTCCGGCCGCACAAAGGAGTTGGCCTTCTCCAGCGTGGCATCCACTCGACCTGTGAAAGACCGGAATTAGGTCACGCCCGTACGGGACCTTTGTCATCGGATTCGCCTCCGCACCGGGCGTAGCGTCGTGTCTGGGTCATCTTGCCCGGACCCCACGCACCGCCTTTTATTCCGGCCTGGAGGGTCGCCTTGAACGAGCGCCACATACGCGATGGACGCGACGGACACCAGGACGCCGCCGAATCGCTGATCAAGGCGGGCAGCTTCTTCCGGAGCGCCGAGGTCTCCGGCGACCTGCGGACCATCCACCACACCGGCGGCCGCGCGGCGGAGGCCTTCTACCGCGACCGGTGGAGCCACGACAAGGTCGTGTACTCCACCCACGGCGTGAACTGCACGGGCTCCTGCCGGTGGAAGGTCTACGTCAAGGACGGGATCATCACCTGGGAGACCCAGTCCACCGACTACCCCTCCGTGGGACCCGACAGCCCCGAGTACGAGCCCCGCGGCTGCCCGCGCGGCGCCTCCTTCTCCTGGTACTCCTACTCCCCCACCCGGGTGCGCTACCCGTACGTGCGCGGCGCCCTGCTGGAGATGTACCGCGAGGCCAAGGCGCGCCTCGGCGACCCGGTCGAGGCCTGGGCCGACGTCCAGGCCGACCCGGTGCGCAGGCGTACGTACCAGCAGGCGCGCGGCAAGGGCGGGCTGGTGCGGGCGACGTGGGAGGAGGCGACGGAGATCGTCGCCGCCGCGCACGTGCACACGATCAAGGAGCACGGTCCGGACCGGGTCGCCGGCTTCTCGCCGATCCCGGCGATGTCGATGGCCTCGCACGCGGCCGGCGCCCGTTTCCACTCGCTCATCGGCGCGCCGATGCTGTCCTTCTACGACTGGTACGCCGACCTCCCGGTCGCCTCCCCGCAGGTGTTCGGGGACCAGACGGACGTCCCGGAGTCGGGCGACTGGTGGGACGCCGCGTACCTGATGATGTGGGGCTCGAACGTCCCCGTCACGCGCACCCCGGACGCGCACTGGATGGCCGAGGCCCGCTACCGCGGCCAGAAGGTCGTCACCGTTTCCCCGGATTACGCGGACAACACCAAATTCGCCGACGAATGGATGCATCCGCACCCCGGTACGGACGGTGCGCTGGCCCTCGCGATGGGCCATGTCATCCTCAAGGAATTCTTCGTCGACCAGCAGACCCCCTTCTTCACGGACTACGTCCGGCAGTACACGGACCTGCCTTTCCTGGTGTCCCTCACGGAGACCGAACAGGGCCTGGTTCCCGGGAAATTCGTCACCGCCGCCGATCTCGGAGAAACGGGTCTTCCGGACGCGGGCGAGAACGCGCAGTGGAAGACGGTCCTGATCGACGACACGACCGGCGAGGTCGTCGTCCCGAACGGCACGCTCGGCCACCGCTGGGGCAAGAACGAGAAGCCCGAGTGGAACCTCGAACTCGGCGACACCGTCCCGCGCCTGACCCTCCACGGAACCGCCGACGAGAGCGTGGAGATCGTCCTCCCCCGCTTCGAGGACGACGAGCAGGGTGTGGACCAGGACGGGAAGCCGCGCGGCACGATCCGCCGCGGTGTGCCCGTACGGTGTCTGGGCGGCAAGCTCGTCACGACGGTCTTCGACCTGATGCTCGCCCAGTACGGGGTGGGCCGCGAGGGCCTGCCCGGTGTGTGGCCCACCGGCTACGAGGACGCGAGCGCCCCGGGCACCCCCGGCTGGCAGGAGTCGCTGACCTCGGTCCCGGCGGCCCAGGCGGCGCGCGTGGCACGGGAGTTCGCGCAGACGGCCGAGCAGTCCAAGGGGCGCTGCATGATCCTGATGGGCGCGGGCACCAACCACTGGTTCCACTCCGAGACCATCTACCGCTCCTTCCTGGCCCTGCTCACCCTCACCGGCTGCCAGGGCCGCAACGGCGGCGGCTGGGGCCACTACGTCGGCCAGGAGAAGTGCCGCCCGGTCACCGGCTGGGCCACGCTGGCCGCCGCCTCCGACTGGTCGCGCCCGCCGCGCCAGATGATCGGCGCGGCCTGGTTCTACCTGCACACCGACCAGTGGCGCTACGACACCCTGCCGGCCGAGGCGCTGGCCTCCCCGCTCGCTTCCGGCGCCTTCGAGGGCATGACGGGCTCGGACTGCCTGGCGGCGAGCACCCGGATGGGCTGGATGCCCTCGTACCCGACCTTCGACCGCAACCCGCTGGAGCTGGGCGAGGCCGAGGACCCGATCGCCGAAACGGTCCGCCGGCTCAAGAGCGGCGAGCTCGGCTTCGCCGGCGAGGACCCGGACGCGCCGGGCAACTGGCCGCGCGTGCTCAACGTATGGCGGGCGAACCTCCTGGGCTCCAGCTCCAAGGGCAACGAGTACTTCCTGAAGCACCTCCTGGGCACCCACTCCAACCTGCCCGAGGACGGGCCGCGCTGCACGCCGAAGGACGTGACGTACCGGGAGGAGGACGTGGAGGGCAAGCTCGACCTGCTCATGTCCATGGACTTCCGGATGACGTCCACGACGCTGCTCTCCGACGTGGTGTTCCCGGCGGCCACCTGGTACGAGAAGCACGACCTGTCCTCCACGGACATGCACCCCTTCCTGCACGCCTTCACCCCGGCCGTGGACCCGCCGTGGCAGGCGCGGTCCGATTACGACGCCTTCAAGGGACTGGCCGAGCGCTTCGGGGAGCTCGCCAAGACCCACCTGGGCGTGCGCAAGGACCTGGTCGCCACCGCCCTGCAGCACGACACCCCGGGCGGCGAGATGGCCCAGCCCGGCGGGGTCGCGCTGGACTGGTCGAAGGGCGAGTGCGAGCCCGTACCGGGCCGGACCATGTACAACCTGGCGGTCGTGGAGCGGGACTACGGGGCGGTCGGCGAGAAGTTCGCCGCGCTCGGACCGCTCGTGGACAAGCTGGGCGTGACCACGAAGGCGGTCACCTTCGACGTGGCCGAGGAGATCGCCTACCTCGGCGCGAAGAACGGCACGGTGCGCGGCGGAGTCGCCGACGGCCGCCCGCGACTGGAGACAGCCCAGCAGGCCTGCGAGGCGATCCTCTCGCTGTCCGGCACCAGCAACGGCCGCCTCGCCACCCAGGGGTTCGAGACGCTGGAGAAGAAGGTCGGCACCCCGATGGCCCACCTGGCCGCCGAGGCCGAGGGCAAGCGGATCACCTTCGCCGACACCCAGGCCCGCCCCGTCCCGGTGATCACCTCGCCGGAGTGGTCGGGCTCCGAGTCCGGCGGGCGCCGGTACACGGCCTTCACGATCAACACCGAGCACCTCAAGCCCTGGCACACCCTCACCGGCCGCCAGCACTTCTTCATCGACCACGACTGGCTGCACGAGGTCGGGGAGTCCCTCCCCGTCTACAAGCCGCCGCTGAACATGCACACCCTGTACGGGGAGCCCGAGCTCGGCACGGTCGACGAGAAGGCCAAGTCGGTGGCCGTCCGCTACCTGACCCCGCACAACAAGTGGGCGATCCACAGCCAGTACCAGGACAACCTCTACATGATGACCCTGGGCCGCGGCGGCCAGACGGTGTGGATGTCCCCGCAGGACGCCGAGGCGATCGGGGTCGCGGACAACGACTGGATCGAGGCGGTCAACCGCAACGGCGTGATCACCGCCCGCGCGATCGTCTCCCACAAGATGCCGCCCGGCACGGTCTACATGAACCACGCGCAGGAGCGCACGGTCGGCGTCCCCAAGACGGAGAAGACCGGCCGCCGCGGCGGCATCCACAACTCGCTGACCCGGGTGATGCTCAAGCCCACCCACCTCATCGGCGGCTACGCCCAGCTCACCTGGGCCTTCAACTACCTCGGCCCGACCGGCAACCAGCGCGACGAGGTGACGGTCATCCGCCGCCGCGACCAGAAGGTGGAGTTCTAACAACATGCCCCCTCGCGAAGCGAAAATCGGACGGGTTATGGCACAGGTCGCGATGGTCATGAACCTCGACAAGTGCATCGGCTGCCACACCTGCTCGGTCACCTGCAAGCAGGCGTGGACCAACCGGCAGGGCACCGAGTACGTCTGGTTCAACAACGTCGAGACCCTCCCCGGCCAGGGTTACCCGCGCCGCTGGGAGGACCAGGAGAAGTGGAAGGGCGGCTGGGAGCGCACCCGCTCCGGCAAGCTCCGCCTCAAGGCGGGCGGCCGCCTCGCCAAGCTGGGCAAGATCTTCGCGAACCCGGACCTGCCGGAGATCGACGACTACTACCAGCCCTGGACCTACGAGTACAAGAACCTCACCGAGGCCCCGGCGGGCGACGACATGCCCACCGCCCGGCCCGTCTCCCAGCTCACCGGCGAGCCCATCGACAAGATCGAGTGGGGTCCGAACTGGGACGACAATCTCGGCGGTGCGCCCACGCACGCCCCGCAGGACCCGATCATCGAGAAGATCCGCGACGAGGTCGGCGAGAAGATCCGCTTCGAGTTCGAGCAGAGCTTCATGTTCTACCTGCCGCGCATCTGCGAGCACTGCCTCAACCCCGCGTGCGTCTCCTCCTGCCCCTCCGGCGCGATGTACAAGCGCGAGGAGGACGGCATCGTCCTGGTCGACCAGGACCAGTGCCGCGGCTGGCGGATGTGCGTGACCGGATGCCCGTACAAGAAGGTGTACTTCAACCACCAGACCGGCAAGGCCGAGAAGTGCACCTTCTGCTTCCCGCGCATCGAGGTCGGCATGCCGACCGTGTGCTCGGAGACCTGCGTCGGCCGGATGCGCTACCTCGGCGTGATGCTCTACGACGCCGACAAGGTGGCCGAGGCCGCCGCGGTCGAGGACGAGCACGACCTCTACCCCTCCCAGGTGGAGTGCTTCCTGGACCCCGCGGACCCGGCCGTGATCGCCGCCGCCCGCGCGGCCGGCATCACCGACGAGTGGCTCGACGCGGCCCGCAACTCCCCGGTCTACGACCTGATCGCCACCTACCAGGTCGCCCTCCCGCTCCACCCGGAGTACCGGACGATGCCGATGGTCTGGTACGTCCCGCCGCTCTCCCCCGTCGTCGAGGCGGTCGCCGCCACCGGCAGCGACGGCGAGGACGCCGGCAACCTCTTCGGCGCCATCGAGTCCCTGCGCATCCCCGTCGAGTACCTCGCGGAGGTACTCACCGCCGGCGACACCGTGCCCGTGGAGGCGGTGCTGCGCCGGATGGCCGCGATGCGCGCCTACATGCGGCGCGTCAACCTGGGCGAGGAACGGGACGAGTCGATCGCGCGGGCCGTCGGACTGTCGGGCCGGGAGATGGAGGACATGTTCCGGCTCCTCGCCATCGCCAAGATCGAGGACCGCTTCGTGATCCCCAGCGCCGCCCGCGCCGAGGCCGACGCGCTCGCGGACTCGCACCCCCTCGACGACACGGACCGGGGCTGCCCCGTCAGCGCCCTGCCCGAACCCAGGGTGATGCTCAACCTCGGTGATACCAGGAGGCGTTCGTGACCCGGGACCCGATGAGCGGCGATGCGCTGGTACGGCTGGTCGCCGGCTGCGTACTGCAGTACCCCGGCGACTACTTCCACGACGAACTCCCGCGGCTCCGTGCGGCCCTCGCCGGGGCGCCCGCCGAACCGGCCCGACTCCTCGGGGCGTTCCTCGACGAGGCCGAGTGGCAGACCCCGATCGAGCTGTGCTCCCAGTACACCTCGACCTTCGACACCCGAAACCGGCGCTGCCTCTACCTCACCTGGTGGGTCGACGGGGACACCCGCCGGCGCGGGCTGTCCCTGGTCCGGCTGAAGCGGATCTACCGGGACTTCGGCCTGGAGTTCGCGGGCGAGGAGCTGCCCGACTTCCTCCCGGTGGCCCTGGAGTTCGCCGCCCGCGAGGAGGAGGCGGGCATCCGGCTGCTCCAGGAGCACCGGGCCGGGCTGGAGCTGCTGCGCCTGGCGCTCACCGAGTCCGGGTCCCCGTACGCCCGGATCCTGGAGGCCGTCTGCGCGACGCTTCCCGGCCCCTCCCCCGAGACCAAGGCGGAGGCGAAGGCCCTCGCGAAGAACGGGCCGCCGCAGGAGCTGGTGGGCGCGGGCTCGGCGCTCGAACCCTTCGGGCCGGGCCTCGACATGCCGGCGGACTTTCCCTCGGCCGCCCCGACCGACCTCCCCTGGCCCACGACGGCTCACTCGACCGCCTCCGAAAGGATGCCCGCCTGATGGACCTCCTCCTGTGGGGCGTACTGCCGTACGTCTCGATCGCCCTGCTCATCGCGGGCACGGTCTGGCGGGCCCGCTTCGACAAGTTCGGCTGGACCACGCACTCCTCGCAGCTGCACGAGTCGCGGCTGCTGCGCATCGGCTCGCCGCTCTTCCACTTCGGCATGCTCTTCGTGGTCGTGGGCCACGTGGTCGGTCTGCTCATCCCCAAGAGCTGGACCGACGCGGTGGGCCTGAGCGACCACGCGTACCACCTGATGGCGCTGGCCACCGGCACGATCGCGGGCGTCGCGGCCGCCGTGGGCATCGGGATCCTGGTCTACCGGCGCTTCAAGGTGCCGGCCGTGCGCAGGGCGACCCTGCGCAGCGACCACCTGATGTACTCGTTCCTGCTCGGCGCGATGATCCTCGGGCTGACGGCGACCCTGCTGAACTCGGCCGGGATGACGGACGGTTACAACTACCGCGACGGCATCTCGGTGTGGTTCCGCAGCCTGTTCACCTTCACCCCGGACTACCAGCTGATGGCGGGCGCCCCGCTCGCCTTCAAGATCCACATCCTGTTCGGCTTCACGCTGTTCGCGCTGATCCCGTACTCGCGCCTGGTGCACATGTTCTCGGTGCCGCTGAAGTACCTGTTCCGGCCGTACGTGGTCTACCGCAAGCGGGACCCGAAGCAGCTCGCCAACCGCCCGAGCAAGCGCGGCTGGGAGCGGGTCTCGTGACCCCGCACCCCGCGCACGCCACCCGGCCCTCCCACACCGTCGTCCGCCAGCCCCGTCACGCGGTCTCCGACCGGCCCTTCATCGTCATCTGGGAGGCCACCCGGGCCTGCCCGCTGGCCTGTCTGCACTGCCGGGCCGAGGCGCAGACCCTGCGCCACCCCGAGGAGCTCGACGGGGCGGACGCCCGCCGGGTGATGGACCAGATCGCCGCCTTCGGCAAGCCCGGCCCGCTCTTCGTGATCACCGGCGGGGACCCCTTCCAGCGCGCCGACCTCACCGACCTGATCGCGTACGGGACCTCGCTCGGCCTGCGCGTCGCGGTGTCCCCGTCGGGGACGCCGACGCTGACCCGGGAGAACCTCGTAGCGGTCCGGGAGGCGGGTGCCATCGCGCTCTCGCTCTCCCTGGACGGTTCCACGGCCGAGCGCCACGACGCCTTCCGGGGCGTGTCCGGGGTCTACGACTGGACGCTGGAGGGCTGGCGGGCCGCCCGGGAGCTCGGGCTCAAGGTGCAGATCAACACCACGGTCACCCGCGACAGCCTGGAGGACCTGGCCGATATCGCGGCGCTGGTCAAGCGCGAGGGCGCGATGCTCTGGTCGGGCTTCGTCCTGGTCCCGACCGGGCGCGGGGAACAGCTGGACTCCCTGACCGCCGCCGAGATCGAGGACGTCCTGCACTTCCTGTACGACTGCGGGGCGGTGATGGCCACCAAGACGACGGAGGGCCACCACTTCCGGCGGGTCGTGCTGCAGCGCACGATCCTGGACGCGCGCGGCGAGCGGCCCGCCCTGGGCCCGCTGTACGAGCGCCTGACGGCCCGCGCCCACGAACTGGGAGTCTTCGGCGGGGAGCGGCGCACCGTGCGCCGGCCGCCCATGGACGTCTCCTCGGGCCGCGGCTTCGTCTTCATCTCGCACACGGGCGAGGTGCACCCCAGCGGCTTCCTGCCCCTCTCGGCGGGCAACGTGAAGAACCACCCGCTGACCGAGATCTACCGGGGCTCGGCGCTCTTCACCAAGCTCCGCGACCCCGCGCTGCTGCGCGGCAAGTGCGGGGCCTGCGAGTTCAAGACGGTGTGCGGGGGATCGCGCTCCCGGGCGTACGGGTTCACGCGCGACGTGCTCGAAGCGGACCCGTACTGCGCGTACGAGCCCGGCAGCTTCCCCTACCAGGAGGATCTCAGGGCTCTGACCGAAAGCATGAGGCGCTGACCCACTCCGGTCCCATAAGTTCCATATGGGAACATATCGACCACGGCCTCGGGGCCACGGGAGAACAAAAATGCGTTCAGTGATCGTCATCGGTGGCGGGATCAGCGGTCTGGCCGCCGCGTGGCAGTTGCGCGGCCAGGCCGATGTCACCGTCCTGGAGAGCCACGCCAAGGTCGGCGGGAAGCTCCGGACCGGCACCATCGCCGGCATCACCGTCGACGAGGGCGCGGAATCCCTCATGGCCCTGCGTCCGGAGGCCGTGGAACTGGCCGCCGCCGTCGGACTCGGCGAGGCCCTCTGCGATCCCGCGAAGGCCGCCACCACCATCTGGACCAACGGCGCCCTGCGACCGCTGCCCGCCGGACACGTGATGGGCGTCCCCACCGACCCCTCCGCCCTGGCCGGCACCGGACTGCTCTCCCCCGAGGGCGTACGCCGCGTCGCCGCCGAGGAGACCCTCCCGGCCACCCCGCTCACCGAGGACTGCTCGGTCACCGAGTACCTGGGCGGCCGCTTCGGCCAGGAAGCCGTGGACCGGCTCATCGAACCCATGCTGGGCGGCGTCTACGCCGGCCTCGCCGACCGGCTCTCGCTGCGCGCGGCCATGCCCCGGATCGCGGCCCTCGCCGAAGCGGGCACCCCGCTCCTCCCGGCCCTGCGCCGGATGCGCGCGGCGGGCGCCCCCCGCTCGGGGGCCGTCGCCGTCCAGGGCGTCGTCGGCGGCACCGGACGCTTCCCGGCGGCCGTCGCGGAGGCCTGCGGAGCCCGCATCCTCACCGGGACGACGGCCCGCTCGCTCCAGAGGGTCGCGGGCGACCGCTGGCGCGCGCAGGCGATGACCGGCGACGGCGCGCTGACGATGGAGGCCGACGCGGTGATCCTCGCCCTCCCCGCCTTCGCCGCGGCGGAGCTGCTGCGCCCGCACTCCCCGATGGCCGAGGCCGGGCTCTCCTCGATCCCGCACGCCTCGACGGCCGTCATCACCATGGCCTTCTCCCGCGCCCAGGCCCACTTCCTCCCCGAGGGCAACGGCTTCCTGGTCCCGCCGGTCGACGGCCACACCCTGAAGGCCGCCTCCTTCCTCTCCAACAAGTGGTCCTGGCTGCACGACGCGGCCCCGGAGACCTTCGTGCTCCGCGCCTCCATCGGCCGCATCGGCGAGGACGAGCTCCTCGGCCGCCCCGACCGCCACCTGGTCCGCTCGGCCATCGCCGAGCTCCACCACGCGGTCGGCCCCATGGGCGAACCCCTGGCCACCCGCGTCACCCGCTGGGACCGGGGCCTGCCCCAGTACGGCGTCGGACACCGCGAACGCGTCGCCCGCATCCGCGAGGCCGCCGGCAAGCTCCCGGGCATCGCCCTGTGCGGAGCGGCGTACGAGGGCGTGGGCGTGGCCGCCTGCGTCGCGACGGGGCGCGCGGCGGCGAAGCAGGTCCTGGCGCAGCCGTAGCGAGCGCCCCCCTTCGTATCCGGTTTTGTATCCGTCGGGTATCGGGAAGCGCTTGGTTCTTCATCTGATCAGTCCGCAGGGCCGTGGCGGGGGTGTCCGCCACGGCCGCTGCCATATCGTTCCTTTCAGGCCATCGCCCACCGAACAGGAGCCAGCCGCCCGTGTCCTCCCCCACCCCGGCTCCCTCCGCCCCGCGACCCGTTCGCGTGCTGCTGGTGGAGGACGACGAGCTGATGCGCCGCTCGTTCACCGTCTCCCTGGAGCGCTACGGGTACACGGTGCGGGCCGCCGCCGACGGGCTCACGGGCCTCGAATCCTTCCGCGACGAGGACTTCGACCTGCTGATCCTCGACGTGATGCTGCCCGGCCTCGACGGGATCGGGCTGTGCCGCAAGGTACGGGAGACCAGTCTGGTCCCGGTCCTGATGATGTCGGCCCGCGGCGACGGGCTGGACATCGTCTCCGGTCTGGAGGCCGGGGCGGACGACTACGTGGTCAAGCCCGTGGACACCAACGTGCTCGTGGCCCGCATCCGCTCGCTCCTGCGGCGCGCCACCTACGCCCCCGCCACGGCGGCCGGACACGCCACGGCCGAGGATCCGGGACCGTCCGAGGGGGAGCTCCTGTCCTTCGGCGACCTGACCATCCACACCGGCGGCCTGGACGTGGCCGTCGGCGGAACCCCGGTGGCGCTGACCCCGACCGAGCTGAAGCTGCTGCTGGAGTTCGCCGCCCACCCGGGCATCGTGCTGGAGCGGCACACCCTGCTGCGCAACGTCTGGGACTACGGCTGGGACGGCGACAGCCGGGTCGTGGACCTGTGCGTGCAGAGGCTGCGCGGCAAGCTCGGCCGGGACCGGATCGAAACGGTCCGCGGTTTCGGCTACAAGCTCAGGCGCTGAGAGCGGTGCGTCCCTCCGATCAGCCGCGGCGGCCCCGGGTGACCCTGCGCTGGAAGATCGCCGCACTGGCCGCGGTCACGGCGTGCATGGTCGTGCTGGTAGTGGGCCTGCTGGTGCACGTATGGACCAAGCACGACATCCGGCACCGGGCCGAACGGCAGGCCCGCGACGACGTGATCTCGGCGACGGACGTCTACCGCCGGTCGGGGACCCTCACGAGCGATGCCCGCCTCGACCCGGCCGACCTGCCCTACGCACTGAGCAAGCCCACCGACGACGACCCGCACGTGTCCTACGGCGGGAACGTCCCCGGAAGCACGGACCCGACCGTCTGGGGCGCCCAGCGGGTCAGCGGTCCCGGCAGCCCCGTGCTGGCCGTCCAGATCACCAACTACACCGAGTTCCGCGAGCTCCACCGGCTCGACCTGACCATGGCGGTGGCCTCACTGATCGCCCTCGCGGTCGTCACCCCCCTGGCGGCCTTCGGAGCCGGGGTGCTGGGCCTCCGGCTGCGGCGGGTCTCCGAGACCGCGGTCCGGATCTCCGCCGGGGACCTGGACGCCCGGACAGGACCGACGAGGGGCCGCGACGAGGTGTCCGACATCGCCGTGGCCGTCGACCGCATGGCCGACAGCCTCAGCCGGCGCCTGCGCGACGAGCGCCGGTTCACCGCCGACGTGGCCCACGAACTGCGCACGCCCGTCGGCGGCCTGCTCGTCACCGCCGACCTGCTCCCTGACGGGGAGACCGAGGACCTGCTCCGGGCCCGGGTGCGCGATCTGCGCGGGCTGGTCGAGGACCTGCTGGAGATCTCCCGGCTCGACGCCGGGGCCGAACGGGCGGTCCGTGCCCGGGTCCCGCTCGGCGCGGTCGTCGCCGAGGCGGTGACGCGCACCGGCCTTGTCACCGAGGTCGACGTCACCGGGCAGGGCGAACACGTGGAGACCGACCCGCGCCGCCTCGAACGGATCGTCGGCAACCTCGTCGTCAACGCCCACCGGCACGGGAAGGGTCCGGTGCGGGTCACCGTGGAGGACCGTACGGTCATCGTGCGCGACCACGGCCCCGGCTACCCCGCCGAGCTGCTGAGCAACGGCCCGCGCCGCTTCCAGACGGGTGCGACCGAGCGCGGTACGGGCCACGGCCTCGGCCTGACGATCGCCGTGGGTCAGGCCCAGGTGCTCGGCGCCGAACTCCGCTTCGCCAACGCCCCGGACGGCGGCGCCGTCGCCACGCTGCGCCTGCCGCACTGAAGGCCCGTCAGCTACACGATCGATACAGACCGGAGCGAACGCCGATACCCCGCGACCCGGGCGCCGATACCTCCCCCCGACACCCTTCGGAGTGCAGCTTCCCGCACCCGAAGAGGAGTCCCCGTGACCGCCGCCCCCCTTGCCCCGCACCCGCACTCCGCGCCGACCGGCATCGCGGCGGCCGCCACCGGCCTCTCGAAGGTCTACGGCAGCGGTGACACCCGGGTCGTCGCGCTGGACGGGGTCGACATCTCCTTCCGCGAGGGCGAGTTCACCGCGATCATGGGCCCCTCCGGCTGTGGCAAGTCCACCCTGATGCACTGCGCCGCCGGGCTCGACTCCTTCTCCTCCGGCTCCGTCCGCATCGGCACCACCGAGCTGGGCTCCCTGAACGACGAGCAGCTCACCCGGCTGCGCCGCGACCGGATCGGGTTCATCTTCCAGGCGTTCAACCTGATGCCCACGCTGACCGCGCTGCAGAACATCACGCTGCCGCTGACCATCGCCGGCCGCAAGCCCGACCAGCAGTGGCTGGACCACGTGGTGGCGATGACCGGACTCGCCGACCGCCTCGGCCACCGTCCCGGGCAGCTCTCCGGCGGGCAGCAGCAGCGCGTGGCGGTGGCCC
Organism: Streptomyces sp. NPDC059957; assembly: GCF_042730015.1. Lineage (NCBI taxonomy): Bacteria > Bacillati > Actinomycetota > Actinomycetes > Kitasatosporales > Streptomycetaceae > Streptomyces > Streptomyces sp. NPDC059957. The sequence continues at coordinate 13,285 of NZ_JBHWMB010000011.1, forward strand.
GGGCCCTGGTCTCGCGCCCCGCGATCATCTTCGGCGACGAGCCCACCGGAAACCTCGACTCCCGTGCCGGGGCCGAGGTCCTGGGCTTCCTGCGCGGCTCGGTGCGCGAGCTGGGCCAGACCGTGGTCATGGTCACCCACGACCCCGTCGCCGCCGCCTACGCCGACCGCGTGGTCTTCCTCTCCGACGGCCGCCTCGTCGACGAGATGCAGCAGCCCACCGCGGACCGGGTCCTGGACCGGATGAAGGCGTTCGACGCCCGCTTCCGTACGAGCTGACCCCTCCGCGCTCCCGCACCGCACCAGCCGCCCGCCCGCTCCCCCGGGCCCGCCTCCCAGGATCCGCATCCATGTTCCGTACCGCCCTGCGCAACGTGCTCGCGCACAAGGCCCGCCTGCTGATGACCGTGTTCGCGGTCATGCTCGGCGTCACCTTCGTCACCGGCAGCCTCGTCTACGGCGACAGCCAGAAGCAGGCCAACACCGACCGGGCGAGCGCCGGCTACGACCGCATCTCCCTCAACGTCTCGCCGGGCGCCGTGCCCGGCGGCCCACCCGGCACCCTCGACGCCCGCACCGCGGCCTCCCTGGCCGAGGTTCCCGGTGTGGCCGCCGCCGCGGGCCGGGTCAACGGCTTCGCCGCCGTCGCCGACCCCGAGGGCCGGCTGCTGGGCAGCGCCGAGTTCCGCAAGGGCGGCAACTTCGCCCCGGCCAAGGACGGAACGGACCCGGCCTACGCGTTCGTGGAGGGATCCGGCCCGGTCGGCGGCAAGGCCGTCGCCCTCGACGAGGCCTCCGCCGCCAAGGGCGGCTACCACGTCGGCGACACCGTGCGCGTCGGCACGAGCACCGGCGCCGAGTCCTACCGGCTCAGCGGCGTCTTCCGCACCGACGCCTCGAAGCTCACCCCCGCCGGCAGCCTGGTGCTGTTCGCCGACGCCACCGCCCAGAAGCTGTTCCTCCAGCCCGGCCGCTACACCGACATCGAGATCACGGCCGCCCCCGGCACCGACTCGGCGCAGCTCCTCAGCCGGGTCGAAGCGGTGATCCCCAAGGACTCCACCGCGGTCACCGGCGCCTTCCTCGCCCGGCTCCAGGCGAACCGCGCCTCCACCGGCAGCGACACCATGAGCCAGATCATGGTGGGGTTCGCCGCGGTCGCCTTGTTCGTGGCCACCTTCCTGATCTCCAACACCTTCACCATGCTGGTCTCCCGGCGCACCAGGGAACTGGCCCTGATGCGGGCCGTCGGCGCCACCCGCAAGCAGGTCCGCCGGATCCTGCTCACCGAGTCCGTGCTCGTCGGCGTGATCGCCTCCGTGGCCGGCATCGTGGCCGGCAGCGGAGTCGCCGCCCTGCTCCAGGCCGTCTTCTCCTCCGCCGAGAGCCCGGACGCCCCGCTGACCCTGCTGCCCTCCACCGTGATCATCGCGCTGGTGGTCGGCACCGCCCTGCCCGTGCTCGCCGCCTGGGTGCCGGTGCGCCGGGCCATGGCCATCCCGCCCGTCGCCGCGCTCGGCGCCGCCGAGCGCGCCGCCCCCGCCCGCGCCGGCTCCCTGCGCACCGGGATCGGCTCCGCCCTGCTGGTCACCGGAGCGGCCGCGACCCTGTACGGAAGCCTCGGTGCCCGTGCCGACGACGCCCGGACCGTCATCGGCCTCGGCGCGGCCCTCGCCCTGACCGGCGCCCTCGCCCTCATCCCGCTGCTGTCCCGGCCGTTCACCGCCCTGCTCCGGCCGCTGCTGCTCCGCTGCAGCCCGGTGCACGGAGACCTCGCCGCCCGCAACACCGTGCGCGACCCGCGGCGTACCGGCGCCACCGCCTCGGCGCTCGCCATCGCCCTCGCGCTGGCCTCGGGCCTGTCGGTCCTCGGCGCTTCCGCCACCCAGTACCTCGACGGGGCGACCACCCGCGACATCACCGCCGACTACTTCGTGCAGGCCCCCTCGGGCGGGCAGCGGATGACCCCCGCCACCGCCGAGCCCCTCAAGAAGCTGTCCGGCGCCACCTTCAGCCCCCTCAACCAGTCCACCGAGTACGAGATCGGCGGCGTCCGCTCCGTCCTGACCGGGGTCGACCCCGCCGCCATCGGCCGCCTGCTGCGCTACGAGGTGACCTCGGGCTCCCTCGACAGCCTCGGCCAGGGCAAGGTCGCCGTCGCCGACTACAAGGCCCGGGCCAACGGCTGGAAGGTCGGCCAGAGCCTCCCCGTGAAGCGGCTGGAGCAGCAGGGCGAAGTCACCATCGGCGCGATCTACCACGCGGACGAGCAGAGCAAGGTGCTGCCCAGCATCACCGCGCCCGACTCCCTGGTCGCCCGCTTCGACTCCACCCCGCACACCGACTCGATCGTCGTGGCCACCGCGGGCGGCCCCGGCCGGGCCCAGCTCGCGAGCGTCGTCAAGGCGCTCGGCGACAACCCCGCCCTGTCCGTCCTCGACAAGGAGTCCATCCGGTCCGAGGACACCAGCGGCATCGGCGACCAGCTGGGCATCTTCTACGCGATGCTCAGCATGGCCCTGGTGATCGCCGCCCTGGGCATCGCCAACACCCTCGCGATGTCCGTGCTCGAACGCCGCAAGGAGATCGGCACGCTGCGCGCCCTCGGCCTGGACCGCGCCGGGGTGACCCGGATGATCCGCATCGAGGCCCTGCTCGTCGGCGCCCTCGGCGCGGCCGTCGGCACCGTGATGGGCATCTTCATGGGCTGGGCCCTCGGCAACACCCTCCAGGAGAGCGTCGCCGGATACGCCCTGGTCATCCCCTGGGGACGGCTCGCCCTCGGGGTGCTGCTCGCCCTCGCCGGCGCCCTCCTCGCCTCCCTCTTGCCGGCCCGCCGGGCCGCCCGCGTGGACATCCCCGCGGCGACCGCGGCGCACTGACCGCAAGACGGCCCGCCGCCGCCCCCGCATGACCCGGATGGGTCAGCGCGGGGGCGGCGCGCGCGAGGCGCGCACAGGATGAAGGCATGCCCACACACACCCTCCGGGTGGCCGCTGCCGCCGCCGCTGCCGCCGCGCTGCTCGCCACCAGTGCCTGTTCCGACGGTGGAGGCGAGAAGAAGAGGGGCAAGGACGGCGCCGCGCAGGACATCGAGAAACCCAAGTGGGGCGAGTGCCAGGCCCCCACCCCCGCCGAGGGTGTCGGGCAGGTTCCCGGCAAGGACTGGCAGTGCGCCGTCATCGACGTGCCCCTCGACTACGCCGAGCCGGAGGGGGAGACGATCCCGCTGGCGCTGATCCGGGCGAAGGCCCGGGACAAGGACAAGCGGATCGGCTCGCTCGTCTTCAACTTCGGCGGCCCCGGCGGCTCCGGCATCGCCACCCTGCCCGGCGCGGCGAAGGAGTACGCGGCCCTGCGCGAGCGCTACGACCTGGTCAGCTTCGACCCGCGCGGGGTGGGCCGGAGCGCGCCCGTGCTGTGCGAGGACGACAAGCAGCTGGACGCGTACTACTCCGCGGACTCCAGCCCCTCGACGCCGGAGGAGGAGAAGCAGTTCCTGGCCACCTCCAAGAAGTACAAGGACGCCTGCCAGGCGAAGTCCGGCAAGGTGCTGCCCCATGTCGGCACCGAGAACGCGGCCCGTGACCTGGACCGGATCCGCCAGGCCCTCGGCGACGAGAAGCTGTACTACTTCGGCATCTCCTACGGCACCGAGCTCGGCGGGGTCTACGCCCACCTGTTCCCCAAGAACGTCGGCCGGGCCGTCTTCGACGCCGTGGTCGACCCCACCAAGAACTCCGAGCAGGGCGCCCTCGGCCAGGCGAAGGGCTTCCAGCTCGCGCTCGGCAACTTCGCCCAGGACTGCGTGGACCGCGGCGACTCGTGCGTCCTGCAGGGCAGCACCGCCAAGGAGATCGAGGCGAACATCATCAAGCTCCAGAAGCAGCTGGCCGCCAAGCCCATCCCCGGCTCCGGAGACCGGCTGCTCACGGAGGACGCCGCGACCAACGGCATCGCCTTCGCCCTGTACTCCAAGGAGGCCTGGCCGCTACTGGAACAGGGTCTGGACGAGGCCGAGGGCGGTCAGGGGCAGTTGCTGCTCGCCATGTCCGACGCCCTCAACGGCCGCGACCCGAAGGGCACTTACAGCAACATCGGTTCGGCCAACACCGCCATCAGCTGCGCCGACTCCAAGGACCGCTACACCCTGGCACAGACCAAGGCGAAGCTGCCCGAGTTCCGGGCCGCCTCGCCCGTCTTCGGGGACTTCCTCGGCTGGGCCATGATGGGCTGCACCGACTGGCCCGTCGCCGGCGCCTGGAACACCCCGGACGTCTCCGCCCCCGGCTCGGCTCCGATCCTGGTGATCGGCAACACCGGTGACCCGGCGACCCCGTACGAGGGCGCCCGCAAGATGGTGGAGCGGCTCGGCCCCGGCGTCGGCGTGGAGCTCACCTTCAAGGGCGAGGGGCACGGCGCCTACAACAGCGGCGACCCGTGCGTGCAGCAGGCCGTCGACTCCTACCTGCTCGACGGCAAGGTCCCCGGCACGGGCACCGTCTGCACGGCGTCGAAGTCCCCGACGCCGACCTCCCCGACCTCGCCCGTCTAGTGCTGTGGCCCGGAAGCAAGTCCCCCGAGCACGCCGGAGGGGCCGTACCTCGCGCGAGCGAAGTACGGCCCCTGCGGGTGACTGCCAGGTGACGGGCTCCTAGTAGACCGGCTTCTCGGGCTCGATCTGGTGGACCCAGCCGATGACGCCGCCGCCGACGTGGACCGCGTCCGCGAAGCCCGCGGACTTCAGGACCGCGAGGACTTCCGCACTGCGGACACCCGTCTTGCAGTGCAAGACGATGCGCTTGTCCTGCGGCAGGTCCGCGAGGGCGGTGCCCATCAGGAACTCGCCCTTGGGGATCAGCTTCGCGCCGGGGATCGAGACGATCTCGTACTCGTTGATCTCACGGACGTCAATGATCTCGATCGGCTCGTCGTTGTCGATCCACTCCTTGAGCTGCTTGGGAGTGATCGTCGAGCCGAGCGCGGCCTCCTGGGCCTCCTCCGACACGACGCCGCAGAAGGCCTCGTAGTCGATGAGCTCGGTGACGGTCGCGTTCGGACCGCAGACCGCGCAGTCGGGGTCCTTGCGGACCTTGACCTGGCGGTACTGCATCTCCAGGGCGTCGTAGATCATCAGACGGCCGACCAGCGACTCGCCGACGCCCGTGAGGACCTTGATGGCCTCGGTGACCTGGATGGACCCGATGGACGCGCAGAGCACGCCCAGCACGCCGCCCTCGGCGCAGCTCGGGACCATGCCCGGCGGGGGCGGCTCCGGGTAGAGGCAGCGGTAGCACGGGCCGTGCTCGGACCAGAAGACCGAGGCCTGGCCGTCGAAGCGGTAGATCGAGCCCCACACGTACGGCTTGTTCAGCAGCACGCAGGCGTCGTTCACGAGGTAGCGCGTGGCGAAGTTGTCCGTGCCGTCGACGATGAGGTCGTACTGGCTGAAGATCTCCATCACGTTCTCGGCTTCGAGCCGCTCTTCGTGAAGGACCACGTTCACGTACGGGTTGATGCCCAGCACGCTGTCGCGGGCCGACTCGGCCTTGGAACGGCCGATGTCCGCCTGACTGTGGATGATCTGGCGCTGGAGGTTCGACTCGTCGACCTCGTCGAACTCCACGATGCCCAGCGTGCCGACGCCGGCCGCGGCCAGGTACATGAGGGCGGGCGAGCCGAGGCCGCCCGCGCCCACGGCCAGCACCTTGGCGTTCTTCAGGCGCTTCTGGCCGTCCATCCCCACGTCGGGGATGATCAGGTGGCGGGAGTACCGACGGACCTCGTCAACGGTGAGCTCAGCAGCTGGCTCTACCAGGGGTGGCAGCGACACGGGGACTCCGTAGATGATTAAGTCTTAACGGTGGTTCTTCCCGTAACACTGCCACGCCCTCCTTCATTCCGAGACACCCGGTCCGATCCGCGAGACGATTTCGTCCCAGTACCCGGGCATCGAGGCCCAGGGATCCAAGGGAGCGGCCCCGCGCCGGTCGGTGAACCAGATGGTCCCCGCGCCCTGCCAGCGGGCGATCCGGAGCGCTTCCTCCAGGTGCGTGCGCGGTACTCCGTGCACGAGGTGGCAGAACGTCTCCGGCGGGTGGTCGGCCGTCCACTCCGCGACCTGCGACCAGCGGTAGTCGGCCCAGGTCCCGGAGAAGGTGACCAGCTGGTCTGCGGTTTCCGTGTACCCCTCATAGGGGTGGGTGCCGTGCCCGAGGACGATCCGCACGTCCTCGCCGAGACCCCGCAGGGTGTCCACGACCCGGCGAACGGAGGCCAGTTCCGCCTTCCCGGCCGGGGCGTCCGCGAGGTAGAAACCGTCGGCTCCGTACCAGTCGCGGAAGCGGTGGGCGTCGGAGACGAGCTCCCCGAACGACCGCTCCCCGTCTCGCATGGCGAGATGACCGAGGACCGCGCCGCCCGCGCCCCGGAGCTTCGCGGCCGCCTCCGTGCAGTGCGGGTCTGGCCGGCCGCCCGGCCCGTCCGTGACGTTGAGGACGGCCCAGTGCAGCGGCGTGCCGGGCCGGGTCAGCTCGGCCCACTCCACCGGGGCCAGCAGCGGGTGCGCGTACCCGGGGACTCCCAAGCCGAGCCTGCCCGCCTCGGTGGCGGCCCGGCCGGTCGCCGGCGGGGTGGTCAGATGCGGCACGCCGCCTCCATCCAGATGTCCGCGAGGGACTCCTCCAGGTTGATCCGCGGCCGCCAGCCGAGCCGGTCGCGGGCGGTACGGACGTCCGCCTGCTGCCAGGCTCCGCAGCCGTCCGGGTAGGGGTACGGGGGCTGGGCCGTCGCGGCGGCGAGCTGCTCGGCCGTGGCCTCGGAGCGCGGGGAGCCGATCGCGGCGAGCCCGGCGGGCCGCCCGGGGTGCCCGTGCGCCTGCGGGTGCTGGGCGTGCTGTCCGTGCTGCGGTACGTCGATCTCGTGCAGCGAGCCTCCGTACCCGGCGACCCGCGCCAGCACGGCGGCCGCGTCGCGCAGCCGGACCGCCCGGCCGGTGCCGATGTTGACGACGCCCTGGGCCGCCGACAGCGAGGCGGCGTGGACCGCGCGCGCCACGTCCCGTACGTCGACGAAGTCGCGCTGGACTCCGAGCCCGCTGAGCTTGAGCTCGCCGTCCCCGGACTGCATCGCGCGCCGCATGGCCTCGGCGAGGCGGCCGAGGGGGGACCCGGCGGGGGTGCCGGGGCCCACGGGCGAGAAGACCCGCAGGACGACGGCGTCCAGCCCGGAGCCGAGCACGAGCTCGGTGGCGGCCAGTTTGCTGACTCCGTACGGCCCTCCCGGTCTGGGCACGGCGTCCTCGGCCGTGGACGACCCGGGCTGGCTGGGCCCGTACTCGGCGGCGCAGCCGAGCTGGACGAGCCGGGCTCCGCAGCCGCTGCGGCGCAGCGATTCGCAGATGGTGGCGACGGCGACGGTGTTGTGCCGGGTGAGCTCGCGGGCACCGCCCCGGGTGGCTCCCGCGCAGTTGATGACGACGCCCGGGTGGACGGCGTCGAGGAACCGTGTGAGCGCGCCGGGGCTTCCGGTGGCGAGGTCGAAGCGGACGTCGGCGTCGTCTCCGCGGCCGAGCGCGGTGAGCTGGACCGCGGGGTCGGCGAGCAGTCGGTCCGCCACGTAGCGCCCGAGGTATCCGTTGGCTCCGATCAGCAACACCCTCATCGCGCGTCCCCTTGGTTGGTTGGCTGGCCGGTCATGTCCTGTTTCTCCTTGCTGGATGGGTCGATCGGGGTTTGGGGTACGGCGCTTCGGTGTCTGCTTCCGAAGGAATCAGGGCCGCTGCGCGTGCGCGGAGGCCCGCGACAGCACGAGGACGGCGGGCACGAGGACTCCCACCGCGGCGGCGAACGGCGCCGCCGGGACCGGGAGCAGGGCGAGTACGAGGGCCAGGGCCGACGCGAGGGCTCCGCGGGGGGCTCCGTGGCCGAGCAGCAGCCGGGTCAGGAGGAGCAGCACCGCGAGCGGTACGGCCACCGCCAGGGGGGTCCCGGCCAGTGCGGCCGCCCCCGCGGCGGCCGCGGCGTACAGCGCGAGCGTCCCGAGGAGCAGGGGTCTCACCCCGTCGGCGAAGTCCTCCAGGGCCCGGCTCCCGGCGAGGCGGCGCCGGGCGCGGGCCGCGAAGACGGCGCCGGCCAGGTATCCGGGGGCGACGGCCACGGCCAGCGCGATGCCGAGCGGGGTGCCGTGGCGGTGGACGGCCCAGCCGAGGGCGGCGGCGGCCAGCAGGTACACGGCGGCGGGGAAGCGGCCCCCGGCGGCCCGGCCCGGCCGTCCGAGGCCGGCGACGGTGACGAGCACCGCGAGGGCTCCGGCCCAGGGCACCCCGGCGGCGGCCGCGCCGAGGGCGAGGGCCCCGGGCAGCAGTGCGTAGCCGAAGCCCCGTACGGCCTTGGCGTGGACCGGGATTCCGGTCGGCGGGGCGGGCGGGGTGCCGTCGCGGGGGGTCCGGGCGTAGAGCTCCTCCGCGAGGGAGAAGACGTCCCGGTGGCGGAAGCGGGCGGCGGTGCGGTCGGTGATGCCGTGCGCCTCCAGTCCGGCGGCGATCTCCAGCGGGTCCACGGCGTGCTCGCAGAGTTCCCGGTGGCGGTGGAGCAGCGCCTTGACGGGGTCCCCGCCGGAGCGGGCCCGGCGGGGCGGGGGCGGGGGCGGATCCATGGGGGGAATGGCTTCGTCCAGGGGCACGGTCATGCGGAGGCCTCCGTACTCGCGGCACGCTCGGCGGGCACCATGACTGGGTCCGGTGCCGTTCCCGCATCCGGGGCCTCGGTCCCGGCGGCCGGGGTGGCCTCCTCGGGCGCGGACGCCGCTGACGAGGCACCGGGCTCGGGGTGGGGGGCGGCCCAGGTGGGGGTGGCCCAGTGGCCGGGGACCCGGGCCTCGGGCGGCTGCTCGAAGGGCACTCCGGTGCCGTCGGGGCGGGCCGGGCCGCGGGCGAGCAGCCGCAGGTAGGACTCCTGGAAGGCGGCGACGTTCTGCTCGACGGTGAAGAGTTCGAGGGCCCGTGCCCGGGCGGCGGAGCCGAGCCGCTGGGCCCGCTCGGGGTCCCGCAGCAGCGAGACGCAGGCTTCGGCGAGGGCGCGCGGGTTGCGCGGCGGCACCACGAGCCCGGTTCCGCCGATCACCTCGACGACGGCGCCGACGTCGGTGGACACGGTGGCCCGGCCGCAGAACATGGCCTCGGCCAGGGTGATGGGGAAGCCCTCGATGACGGAGGAGAGCACGACCACCCGCCCGGAGCCGTACGCGTGGGCCGGCGACGGCGCGTCGGGTCCGCCGATCTCCTCGAAGGTGACCGGGTTCTCGCCGACCGCGTGCGCGTCGGCGGCCTCGTCGGGGAAGAGCTGCGCGGCGAGCGAGCGGCAGTCGGCCAGGTAGCCGTGCCCGACCGCCTGGTTGCCTTGTCCGGCCGTCTGGTTGCCCGATGCGGCCGCCTGGTTGCCCGACCCGGCCGCCGCCGCGAAGATCCGCAGCCGTGCGCGCGGTTCGGCCCGGCGCACCTCGGCGAAGGCGTGCAGCAGGGCGATCAGGTCCTTGGCGGGGTCCACCCGGCCGACCCAGACGAGCGTGTGCGGGTCCCCGCACGCCGGGTCCTCGCCGACCGCGGCGAATCGGTCCGCCTCCATCCCGGGGTAGACCGTGCGCAGCCGCTCGCGGGAGGCCCCGCAGCGTTCCTGCCAGCGCCGGGCGTGCGCGTTTCCGGGGGTGAGCAGGTCGGCCTGGGAGTAGATCTCGCCGGCCAGCCGGGTGTGGAACGCCGCGAGCAGGGCCCGTACGGCCGGCCGCTCGTCCCGCGCGGAGTGCTCCAGGTAGTGGGCGCGGAGCTGGACCCCGTACTCGGTGACCAGGAGCGGCACTCCGAAGAAGCGTTTGGCCAGGAGCCCGGGCAGCGCCGCGACGCCGCCCGCGGCGGCGTGGCAGACGTCGACCTCGCTGAGCTCCTCGTACCAGTCCAGGGACAACGGCCGCAGCATCCGCTCCAGTTCGTCCACGAACTCCAGCAGGTCCGCGACCTGCGCCTGCTGTACTTCCCTGCTCGCCTCGGGGGCGCGGCAGGCGGACTCCACCGCCCGTACGGCCGTCTCGGAGCGCAGTGCCGCGTACAGCCCGCCCTGTTCGGAGGCGAGGGCGGCCAGACCGTACAGCCCGTCCGCGAACCGTGCGGGGTCGGCTCCGCAGATCCCGCGGACCAGTTCCGTGAAGGCGGCGGCGAAGCGGCGGCGCTCGCGGCGCCGGTAGCTGCGCCCGTCATCGGCCGGCGCCCACAGCGGGGCGGTCCGCACCCGGGTGACGTGGGGGGGCAGCGGCACCCGGCCGCGCTCCTCCTGATCGGCGCTGCGGCTCAGGGCGTAGAGCTCGAACTCGTGCTGGGGAAGCCCGCGCACGAGCCGGTCGCACCACAGCCTCGCTTCCCCCGTCGCATACGGATAACCACCTTCCGTGAGCAGTCCGATCCGCACGAGTGGCACCCCCGATCTCCCGTTTCAGGCGGTCTCCGTCGGTCCGGCGACCCGCCGGATACGAACTCAAGCGGATATGCCGAAGGCGGGGAGGAAAGGGGTCTGTTGTGGAGCCGGGAAGGGGGGAGAGGGGTAAATTTTTCGGTCGGTTTGCGCTTTGGCGCGCTCAAAAAGCTG
>NZ_JBHWMB010000011.1:23927-39610 GCF_042730015.1 Streptomyces sp. NPDC059957
GTAGGGGAGGGAGGGGTACCCCTTGTGGTTTTTTTTTTGGGTTTTTCTTGTGGGGTTTGGGGATCCGGGGGGGGGGGCTGGGGGGGGGGGTTGGGGGGCCGGGGTGGGGGTTTCCCCCCCCCGCCACCGGAAGGGGTGAAGAGTCGTAACTTTCCCGTACGGTTCGCGTTCGAGCACGCTAAGAACTACGTGGGGCGGTCTACGAGGCCCCCGCGAGCACTCCGCCGGAACGGCTCCGGCCGAGCCTGCGGGCGGCGGCCAGGGCGGGGTCGAGGGCCGGTACGGCCGCCAGCAGTTCCCGGGTGTAGGCGTGCGCCGGCCGGTCGTAGACCTCGTCGACGGGGCCCTCCTCCACGATCACCCCGCCCCTCATGACGGCGACCCGGTCGCTGACCTGACGCACCACCGCGAGGTCGTGCGCGATGAAGACCAGCGCGATCCCGAGCTCCTGCTGGAGCTCGGCCAGCAGGGCGGTGACCTGCGCCTGCGTGGTGACGTCGAGGGCCGAGACGGGCTCGTCGCAGACGATCAGCCGGGGCCGGGGCGCGAGGGCCCGGGCGATACCGACGCGCTGGCGCTGGCCGCCGCTGAACTCGTGCGGGTACCGGTCGTAGTGCGCCTCCTCCAGCCCCACGCGCAGGAGCAGTTCACCGACCCGGGCCCGGATGGCGGACCGGTCCTTCTCCCCGGCCGCGCGCAGCGGGTCCGCGATGGACTCGCCGACCGACCGGCGCGGGTTGAGCGAGGACACCGGGTCCTGGAACACCATCTGCACCCCGGGCACCAGGCCGGCGCTCTCCACCCCGTCCCGCCGGACCTGCCCGGAACTGGGCTCCAGCAGCCCGACGAGCATCCGCCCGAGGGTACTCTTGCCGCTGCCGCTCTCCCCGACGATCCCGAGCGTCTCCCCACCCCGCACGAACACCGACACCCCCGCCACGGCCTCCACCCGCCGCTTCCCCCGCCCGAACTCCTTCCGCAGCGAAAACGCCTCGACGACGGGCACGGAATCCAGCGACGCCAATTCCAGCCCCGCCGGCGTTTGAGGCGCGGGGTCCGGGGCGGAGCCCCGATCTTTGAGCCGCACCCGGCTCTGCCTCGGCAGCCCCACCGGGCCCGATTCCAGCCCCTCCGGCGATTGAGGAGCGGGCACGGGCAGCGCCCGTACGGCCGCCGGCCGGGCCACCCGCACCGCGTCGAGCCGCGGCACCGCCGCCAGCAGCGCCCCTGTGTACGGATCGGCCGGAGCAGAGAGCACGGACCCGACCGGGCCCCGCTCCACGACACCGCCGTCCCGCATCACCAGCACCGCGTCCACGTTCTCCGCCGCCACCCCCACGTCGTGCGTGACGAGCAGCAGCCCGAGCCCCCGCTCCTCCCGCAGCCCGTGCAGCAGGTCGAGGATCTGCGCCTGGACGGTGACGTCGAGCGCCGTGGTCGGCTCGTCCGCGATCAGCAGCTTCGGCTCGCACGCCAACGCCATCGCGATCAGGGCCCGTTGGCGCATGCCCCCGCTGAACTCGTGCGGCCGCGCGCGGGAGCGGCGCACCGCGTCGGGTATGCCGACCCGGTCCAGCACCTCCACCGCCCGCGCCCGGGCCGCACGGCGCGAGGCGGAGACGTGCACCCGGTACACCTCGGCGATCTGGTCGCCGATGGCGTAGTACGGGTCCAGGGAGCTCAGCGGATCCTGGAAGACCATCGCGGCGACACCCCCGCGCAGCTCCCGGAGCTGGGCCGGGGAGGCCGCGCCCACGTCGGTTCCGCCGACCCGGACGGTGCCGCCAAGCCGCGCTCCGGTGCCGCGGTGCAGCCCCAACAGGGCTGTTGCGACAGTCGACTTGCCGCTTCCGGATTCCCCCACGATGCCCAGGGCGCGGCCGGGCTCCAGACTGAAGGACACCCCGTCCACGGCCCGTACGTACTCCCCCGGCCGGCCGACCGGGAAGTCGACGGTGAGCCCGCTGACGTCCACCAGCGAAGCATGCGTCATGCCAGAACCACCCTTCGGTCCGCGACGGCGTACAGCACGTCGGCGACGACACCCGCGAGCACCACGGCGGCGCCGATGGCGAGGACCACGCCCACCACCACGGGCAGGTCCACGACCCGTACGCCGTCGATGAGGGTCTTGCCGAGCCCGGGGATCCCGAACAGCGACTCGGTCAGCACGGCGCCGCCGATCATGGTGCCGAAGTCCACGGCGCTGAGCGCGATCACCGGGGCCACCGCGCCCCGCACGGCGTGCCGGGTCACGATGGCCCGCTCCCCCACCCCGTAGGCGCGGAAGGTGCGGATGTGGTCCTCGGCGAGCGTCTCGAGGATGGAACTACGGCTCAGCCGGGCGTACTTGGCGCTCTCGAAGAAGCCGAGGGTCACCCAGGGCAGCAGCATGTTCCACGCCCACTGCTCGGGGTCGTCGCCGAGCGGTACGTACGTGGGGAAGGGCAGCCACTGGAGGTAGGCGCAGAAGGCCATGAGCAGCAGCAGCCCGAGGATGAAGACGGGGGTGCCGGTGGCGGCGAGCGTGAGCACGGTCAGCGCCCGCTCGGTGAAACCGCCCCGGCGCAGCGCGGACAGCAGTCCGGTGCCGACGCCGATCACGAGCCAGATCACCAGCGCCCCCAGCGCCAGTGACAGGGTGGCGGGGAGCCGCTCCAGCAGCAGCTCGGTGACCTGCTGGTCGTTCTGGTACGAGAATCCGAGGCAGGGCGCGTCGCAGTGCAGGACGAGCCCGGCGCCGCCGGAGGAGTCCCGGCCCACCAGCAGTCCCTGGAGGAAGTGCAGGTACTGCGCGACCGCCGACTCGTTCAGCCCGAGCTGTTCGCGCACCTGGGCGATCTGCGCCGGGTTGCAGCGCTCCCCGCAGGCGAGGCGGGCGGGGTCGCCTGGGACCAGGTAGAAGAGGGCGTAGATCACGACGGACAGGGTGAGCAGCACGAGCAGTGCGCCGCCGGTCCGTTTGAGCACGAAGCGGGTCACGCCTTGCGCTCCTTTCTGGTGCCGACCCGCAGCCGCGAGTCCTCGCGCGGGTCCAGGGCCGTGCGGACGGCGTCGCCGAGCACGGTGAAGGCGAGCACGGTGACGAAGAGCAGCCCGGCGGGGAGCAGCACGTAGGTGGGGTCGGCGCGGAACCAGGTCTGGGCGCTGGAGAGCATCTGCCCCCAGGAGGGGGTGGGCGGTTTCACGCCGACCCCGAGGAAGGACAGGGAGGCCTCGACCACCATGGCGGTGGGCACCTTGATCGCGGCGAGGGTGATGACGGGCGCGGCCAGCGAGGGCAGCAGCTCCCGGCGGGCGATCCGCAGGGTGCCGTTGCCCGAGAGCCGGGCGGCGTCGACGAAGTCCAGCTCCTTGAGGGAGAGGGTCTGGGCGCGCACCATCCGGGCGAGGCCGCCCCAGTCGAGCAGTCCGATGACCAGGATCAGCAGCAGCGGCCGCGGGAACGCGGGCGGGACGACGGCGGTGAGGGCGACGGCGATCACCAGCAGGGGCAGGGCGATCATCACATCGGTGAACCGGCTGACGACCTGGCCGGCGAACCGGCCGCCGAGGGCGGCGGCGAGCCCGACGCCCACGCCGACGAGGACCTGGACGGCGGTGGCGCCGAGCGCGACGAGCAGGGAGATCCGGGCCCCGTAGAGCAGCCGGGTGAACAGGTCGCGGCCGGTGCCGGGTTCCACGCCGAGCCAGTGTTCGCCGGAGATTCCGCCGAAGGACCCGATGGGGACGCCGCCGCGCGCGGAGTCGACGAGCTCGTCGTGGTAGGCGTTCGGGTCCTGGCCGGTGAGCTGCGCGAACAGCGGTGCGGCGAGGGCGAGGAGGACGAGGAGTGCGAGGACGGCGGCCGCCGCCACGGCCGAGGGCCGGGCGCGCAGCCGCCGCAGTATCTGCCGCCCGAGGCCCGGGCCCGGGGCGACGGCCCCGGGCCCGGACACCGGCCGGTCGGCGAGCAGCGTCACCGGACTCCTCCGAGGAAGGCCCGGCCTTCAGACCTGGAAGGAATGGGCTCTCGAATCGGAGTCGCGAAGCGGCAGAGGTCTCTGCGCATCTGGCCTGACCTGTACTTTCGGCTGTTGTCAGTGGGCGGGGCTAGGTTGTTGGGATGGCGATGACACCGATGGCGGGAGATGCCGGGTACGCCCGGTGGACCTTCCGAGTTCGCGTGTCGTCCACCGCTCTCGCCGCCTTGATGGGTGAGTGGGACCGGTGCCGCTGGGTGTGGAACGAGTGCTGCGCGAAATCGAAACAGACGCACCTGTGGAACAAGAACCGGCCCGCCGAGACGGACAAGCGGACCTGTGGCCCGGCTCAGCTCGACAAGATGCTGACCGAAGCCCGCACCAGGAACACCTGGCTTCGCGAGGGTTCCTCTGTCCCGCAGCAGCAACTGATCCGGGATTTCGGGAAGTCCCGGGCCAAGGCGCAGAAGGATGTCAACGACCGGTTGCCGGTGCGGCAGCGGGCCGGTATGCCGAAGTGGAAGAAGAAGCGGGAAGTGCTGCCGTCCCTCAACTACACCAAGCGTGGGTTTCGGTTGAAGGACGGGAAGCTGCACTTGGCGGGCGGGATCGCCTTGACGGTGGTGTGGTCGCGGAATCTTCCTGCCGCCCCGTCCAGTGTGCGTGTCTGTCAGGACAGTCTCGGCCACTGGTACTGCTCGTTCGTCGTCCCCGCCGAGGTCGAGCCGCTTGCGGAAACCGGCGCGGTGATCGGGATCGACTGGGGCGTGCGCGAGACCGCGACCACCACCAGCGACGACCACGACCTTCCTCACGCCGAGCACGGGAAGACGGCCGCGCCGAAGCTCGCCCGCTACCAGCGCATGATGGCCCGCCGGAAGCCGCCGAGGGGCAAGCCCGGATCGAAGGGCTACCAGCGGGCGAAGAAGCTGACGGCGAAGATCCACAAGAAGGTGACCCGGCAACGCCAGGACACCGGCCGCAAGTGGGCCAAGCGCGTGGTCCGCGACCATGACGCCCTTGCGGTGGAGGACTTCCGTCCGAAGTTCCTCGCCAAATCCACCATGGCACGCAAGGCTGCCGACGCTGCGATCTCTGCAACGAAGGCGGCCCTGATCGAGATGGGCCACAAGCACGGCCGGACCGTGATCCTGGTACATCCCGCGCACACCACGATGGACTGCGCGCAGTGCGGAGCGAGAACCAAGCACGCACTACCTCTCTCAGAACGAACGTATGCCTGCACCGCGTGCGGAGCGGTGTCCCCCAGAGACAAGAACTCCGCACGCGTGATGCTGGTCCGGGCTGGTCTCAACCCGGCTGGTGCTGATCGCGGAAGACCAGACCAGGCGCTGCCTGGCCTGGCAGCGTGAGCCAGAAATCCCCGATCAGCCCTGGAGGGTGAGGAATCCCCTCACCCTCCAGGGAGGGGAGGATTCAATTGACCGAGACCTGCGAGACGTCGAGGACGCCGGTCCAGTCGCTGATGACGACGTTCTTGACGTCCTTGCCGACGAGCCGCTTGTAGACCGGGTGGAAGAGCGGGACGTCGAGCGCCTGCTCGCCGATCTTCTTGTCGAGGGCGCCCCAGCGCTTGCCGGCCGCCGCGAGGTCGGTCAGCTTGGCGATCTCGTCGATCTCGGTGTTGACGGCGGGGTCGTCGAGCTGCGCGTGGTTGTAGTTGGTGCCGTTGGTGACGATCTGCCGGCCGTCGAAGATCGGGGCGAGGAAGGGTGCGCCGGAGGGCCAGTCGGCGCCCCAGCGGGAGAGGAAGAAGCCGGGGGTGTTCTTGACGTCCCAGCGCTTCTCGTTGAAGGCGTTGTTCTCCAGTCCCTCCAGCTTGACGGTGATCCCGGCGGCGGCGAGCGCCTGCTGCACGGCGGTGGCCACCTCGGGGCTGGTCTGCCGGTTCTGGGCGTTGGAGTGGGTGAGCGTGATGGTCAGTCCGTCCTTGTAGCCCGCCTCGGCCAGCAGCGCCTTGGCCTTGGCCGGGTCTCCGGTCTTGCCTGCCGGGAAGTGGTCGTACGGGGTGAAGCCGAAGGCCTCCTGCTCGGGCAGGAAGGTGGTGGCGGGCTCGGCGAGGGCGGAGCCGCCGGCCGCGTTGATCACGCTGGTGCGGTTGATGGCGTGGGAGATCGCCTGGCGGACCTTCGGGTTGTCGAAGGGGGCGACCTTCGGGTTGAAGGCGAGGTAGTTGACGTAGCCGAAGTGGCCGGTGCCGACGCGCCCGTTCAGCTCCTTGTTGCCGCCGATCTGGGCGAGTTCGGCCGGTCCGAGGTTGGTGTCGGTGGTGACCGCGGCCGCGTCGGCGCCGGAGCTGGTGGACAGGCGCTGGTTGATGACCGCCGCGTCGAGCCCGGAGCGGACGTCGATCTTGTCCGGGTAGGCCTTGCGCTCCTCGTCGGTCTTCTCGTCCCAGTTCTCGTTGCGCTCCAGGGTGAGGTGCTCGCCGTCGTTCTCGTTCTTGACGACCTTGTACGGGCCCGAGGAGACCGGGTGCTCCTCGTACTTGACCCCGGTGTCCTTGGCCTTGGGCACGGGCGCGAACTGCGTCTGCGTGGCGAGGAAGGGGAACTCCCCCTCGGGCTTGCGGAGTTTGAAGACGATCGTCTTCGCGTCGGGCACGACGATCGAGTCGAGCCCCTTGCCGCCGTCCTTGTACGGGCCCTCGTAGGTCTCCCCGCCGACCAGCCAGTCGCGCAGGTACGGGGCTCCGCCCGACAGCTCGGCGGCGAAGGACCGCTCGATGCCGTACTTGATGTCGGCGGTGGTGATCGGCGAGCCGTCCTCGTACTTGAGCCCGTCCTTGAGGGTGTAAGTCCACTCGGTGGCGTCGGCGTTGGGCTTGCCGAGGTCGGTGGCGAGGTCGGGCACGACCTTGGCGCCGGCCGGGCCCGCCTCGCGGTTGCGGGTGGTGAGCGTGCGGAAGACGAGCGAGGGGACGTTGCCGCCGCCGGAGGTGTACAGGCGGGCCGGGTCGAAGTCGCTCTGCGGCTCGTTGTTGAGGACGGTCAGGGTGCCGCCCTTCTGCGGGGCGGCGCCGGAAGCGCCCGGCTTGTCGCCGGCGGAGGCCTTGTCCGCGCTGTCCTTGGGCCCGCAGGCGGCGGCGCCCCCGGCCAGAACGAAGCTGACGGCGACCGCGGCCACGCGGCGCGATATGAGGGACTGACGGGCCATGGGAAAAGGGACCTCTCGGCGTGAAGGGAGATGCGGAAAAGGCCACGCGAGGGGCAGCGGTCCACGTCGGCACGGTCGGCGGCGTGCCGACGGCGGGGACGGAAAACGTCAGGAAGCCGCACCTGCGGGCTGGTGGGCCCCGGGCGCGGCGGAATGACTGGGAAAAGAGGAAGTCGCGCGCTCAGGGAGGCGTCAGCGACAGAGGATGTCGGCCACGCTGTGCGCGGTCACACCAAGCAGCGCCAGCTCAATGGCGGCGCTCGCGGTGGTGGTGTGAAGGTGCGACATGCGGAGAACAATGACCGACCATCGGACAGCTTGTCAACGCGGTTGATCAACTCCCGGGATACACCCAGGGGTTGGGTTTGCACTTGATGTTGTTGATGTCCAGGGATTTCGTCTGCTGCTGCATGATCGGGGCGAGCGCGCCCGGCGTCTGGCAGCTCACGTGGCCGTGGCCGAGCCGGTGGCCGACCTCGTGGTTGATCAGCATCTGGCGGTAGGCGAACATCTGGTCCGCGCCGTACGTCGCCGAACCCTGGGACCAGCGGTACGCGTTGATCATCACGCGGTCGGTCGACGCGGAGTCGCAGGAGACGTTGTCGATGGTGGTGTCGAGCCCGGACTTCCTGCACCAGACGCCGGTGGTCCCGGGGCTGGCGAGCGTGATCACGAAATCGGCCGAGCCGCCCGGCACCCGCTCGAAGGTCTTCGTACCGCCGTGGCCCCAGCTGCGGTCGTCGTTGAGCGTGCGGTGCACGGCCTCGGCGAACAGCTGCGGATCCAGGCCGAGTCCCTGCTCCACGTCGATGCGGTAGCGGACCACCTTGCCCTTGCCGGGCGCCTGCGCCACACCGGGCACGGTGTCGAAGACGCCGGATCCCTTCAGCTTCTCGTCGATGGGGAACTGCTGCGCCATCTTCTGGTCGTACGTGAGCTCCGGCGCGGCCTTGATCGCCGCGGAGGCGTCCGGGGTGGGCCGGCCGTCGGAGCGGGAGGCGGCGGAGTCGCCCTGCGCGGCGAGCCTGTTGCCCTCGTCGGCGGCACGCACGGTGTTCTTGGCGCCGTCGTCCTCGGAGGCCGCCTGGCCCGCGACGACGACGGCGAGCACGACGGTGACGGCCGCGGCGGCCATCCCGGCGTACGTACGGCCCCTGCCGCCGCGCCCGGCCGGCTGCGGCGCCTCCTCCGCCTCCTCCGCCTCTTCGACGGGGGTGACGACCGGCGTACGCGGCGCGGGGATCCGGCGGTGCGAGCCGGTGGCGGTGAAGGCGTCCTCGGCGAAGAGGGCCTCGGCGGCGGGGACGGCACGGTAGGAGCCGGTCGTCGTGAAGGCGTCCTCGCGAACCGGGATCCGGCGGTGCGAACCCGTCGCGGTCATCGGCGGGTCGAGGGTGACCTGCGGGAAGCCGACCGCGGGGGTACCGAAGGCCGGGGTGTCGTAGACGGGGGTGGCGTAGCCCTGGGTTCCGTGACCCGGGGTGTCGTAGACCGGCGTGCCGTGACCGGGGGTCTCATAGACCGGCGTGCCATGCCCGGGAGTCCCGTAGACCGGCGTGCCATGCCCGGGGGTCTCATAGACCGGCGTGCCATGCCCCGGAGTCCCGTAGACCGGCATGCCGTGACCCGGGGTCCCGTAGACCGGCATGCCGTGACCCGGGGTGTCGTAGACCGGGGCAGGTGCGCCCGCGCCGGCCGCCGGCCGGGTGCGCGGGGCCCCGCGCCAGTCGCCGTAGGCCGACCCGGTACCGGCGGCCGCGCCCCAGGCTCCGCCGGGCTCGCGCTGTTCGGGGTGGCCGCCGCGCGCGCCGGACACCGGCTCGTGGCGCGGCGTGGCCGCGTACCCGCGCGGGGCGGCGGCCGGTTCGGCCCACCCGGCCGGGGCCGGGGAAGCGGCCCGTGCACCGGCCCGTTCGGCCGGCTGCGGATGGCCTGAGCCGGGACCGGAAGCCTTGGCGGGCTCCTTGCGACTATGTCGTCCCACGTATCAGCCCTTGCCGTCCTCGTCGGTGTTCCTGGTGTGCAAGGTGTTCACGGTGTTCCCGTCCCCGGTGGCGTCCAGCAGCTCCCGGAAGGCGGCCGCGACCACCTCGGGGTACTCCATCATCGCCACGTGCCCGGCCTCCGGAAGGGACAGCAGCCGCGAACCCCGGTAGGCCGCGGCGGCCTTGCGCGCCATACGGTACGAGACGAGCTGGTCCCGGCCACCGTAGACCAGCAGGGTCGGTGCGAGCACCCGCTGTGCCTGGCGCCACAGTCCGTGCTGGCCGCCGAGGGTGTACGCGTCGACGATGCCGCGCGAGGAACGGGTCATCGCGTCCCAGAAGTACGGCAGCGCGAGCCGCCGTTCCATTTCCTCGACGGCAGCCTCGAACACCTCGGGCTTCACCCGGGAGGGGTCCCCGTACAGGAGGTCCGTGAGCCCCCGGGTGCGCCGCTCGGCGCTCAGACCCCGGGTCAGCCGGTCGAGCACCCCGGCCATGCCGGGTACGGCGAGCAGCGCGGTCGGCACGGCCGACTTCTGCACGCGCAGTTCGGGCAGGGCCGGGGAGACCAGCGTCAGCGTGCGCACCAGGTCGGGCCGGACGGCCGCGACCCGGGTGGAGACCGCCCCGCCGAGGGAGTTGCCGAACAGGTGCACCGGTCCGCGCCCGGCGGCGTCGAGGTGGCGGATGACGGTGCGCGCGAGCGCGGTCACCGAGTAGTCCCGGTCGGCGGGCGGCGGGGACCACCCGAATCCGGGCAGGTCCACGGCCTCGCCGTCGACGGAATCGGCCAGCCGCCCCATGAGCGCGGACCAGTTCTGCGAGGAACCGCCGAGCCCGTGGACGAAAAGTGCGGGCGGCAGGCCGGCCCGGACCGGCGGGCGTACCCGTACGTTCATTTCCAGCCCGGGCAGCCGGTCGGTGCGCAGCTGCTCCCCGTCGGCCACTCGCACGGCTCCCACCTGGGAAGACGGCGCGGCCGTGGACCGTACACCCGGCAGCTCGGTCGAAGACATGGGGCAATGTTACGAGACGATCACGCGGCTCCTCTTGTGTTCGCCGTCACAGATGCTTGCGGAACCGCCTAGCGGGGTATCCGCGATCCTCCTAGGCTCGTAGGTGGAAAGGGGTGCTCCATGACTGTCGACCCTGCGGAACCGGACACCTTCCAGTCAGAGGTGCAGGAAACCCTCGATGTGGAAGCCCCCGAGGCGGACGCGGCGGAGCAGAACGCGGAGTTGAATCCGGTCGAGGACGATCCGCTGACCCCCGTGGGCCAGCGCGAAGCCTCCGACGGGGACGCCGCCGAGCAGACCCGGGTGGTGCCCCTCGACGAGGACGATTACCGCTGAGCAAGCGCTGACCAGCATCTCCGGCGGGTAACCGGCGGTCCGTACCGCGAGAAAACTCGGCTTGAACCCACCAGATTCGGTTACCGAAAAGTACGATGGCCGCGCGACGCAAGGCGCACTGTGTTCTAGAGAAAGTGGGAGGCGGCGTGACAGCCATCGAGCAGACCGAGGCAGCGCGTCCGCGGGGCACGCGACTTCCGCGCCGGGCCCGGCGCAACCAGCTCCTGGGCGCCGCCCAGGAGGTCTTCGTCGCGCAGGGTTACCACGCGGCGGCCATGGACGACATCGCGGAGCGTGCCGGAGTCAGCAAGCCGGTGCTCTACCAGCACTTCCCCGGCAAGCTCGACCTCTACCTGGCGCTCCTGGACCAGCACTGCGAGGCCCTGCTGCTCGCCGTGCGCACCGCGCTCGCGTCGACGAACGACAACAAGATGCGCGTCGCCGCGACCATGGACGCGTACTTCGCGTACGTCGAGGACGAGGGCGGCGCCTTCCGGCTGGTCTTCGAGTCGGACCTGACGAACGAGCCGGCGGTGCGCGAGCGCGTCGACCGCGTCTCGCTGCAGTGCGCCGAGGCCATCTCGGACGTCATCGCCGAGGACACCGGCCTGTCGAAGGACGAGTCGATGCTGCTGGCCGTGGGCCTGGGCGGGGTCTCGCAGGTCGTGGCCCGGTACTGGCTGTCGAGCGAGAGCCCGGTCGCCCGTGACACCGCGGTGGGCCTGCTGACCTCCCTCGCCTGGCGCGGAATCGCCGGCTTCCCGCTGCACCCGACGGACGTCTGAGCGAGGTCCGGGCGGCGTCCGGGCGGCACCTGACCGGCGCCTGACCGGCCTCGGCCCGGCTTTCCGGGCCGGTCCCGGCGGTGCCCGCCGGTCCGGCCGGCGGCTGTTCGCTGCGAGCGTTTTCGCCGCGCGGCGGACACGTCCCCTCTCCGGGCTAATGTGGACCGGGTAACGGCGCGGCGTGATCGCGCGAACCGGACCGTCGGAGGGACAAGGCCGTGGAGGTCAAGATCGGCGTGCAGCACGCACCCCGGGAGATCGTGCTCGAGAGCGACCTGAGTGCCGAGGAGCTGGAGAGCATCGTCACCGCCGCCCTGTCCGGCTCGGCGCCGCTGCTGAGCCTCACGGACATCAAGGGCCGCAAGGTCCTGGTGCCGTCCGAGCGCCTGTCGTACGTCGACCTGGGCGAGCCCAGCGTGCGCAAGGTCGGCTTCGGCGCGCTCTGAACACCCAGAAGTACCGAGAACGGCCCGGTGGACGACTCCACCGGGCCGTTTCCGTTTCCTCCGCTTCGGGTAGGACCGCTGTAAGAAGCACGCTCCCGGTACGCCCCGGTACGTCCGCCGTTCGAGAGGAATCCCCATGCTGCTGATCGAGGCGCTCGGCTCCGCTCTCCTGGGCCTCGCCCTGGCCGGGGCGGCCGTCCGTGCGTTCGGCCCGCGGCTGCCCTCTCCACGGACGGTGCTGGTGAGCGGAGTCGCGGGTGCCCTCTTCGGCGCCTATCTGACGCACACCGCTCTGGGCCCCGGGCACAACACCCTGTTCGCGACCCTGATCGGCGGCGCGCTGGTCTCGGCGGTGGTCCTGTCCCTGCTGCTGCGGCCTGCCGGCCGGACTGCGAGGCCGTCCCACCGGACTCCCTTTTCGGTTCCGACGCGGGGTTAGACGACCCCACTGACCCATGACATCGGCCCCCGTGCGGAGCTTCCGCGCGGGGGCCGACGTACGTCTCGGGGCCGGGATGGGGCCCAGGAGCGGGACCGGGACCGGGACTAGGCCGCGAGACCCAGGGCCGCCATGCGCTTGGTGTGCGCCTTGGTGATCCGGGTGAACATCTCGCCGACGGCCGCCAGGTCGAAGCCGGCCGCCATCCCGTCCACCCCGCCGACCAGCATGGTGGAGAGCGCGTCACGCTCGGCGACCACGCGCTGCGCCTGCGACAGGGCCTCGCCCATCAGCCGGCGGGCCCACAGCGCGAGCCGGCCGCCGCAGCGCGGGTCGGCCTCGATGGCGGCGCGCACCTTCTCCACGGCGAAACCGCCGTGGCCGGTGTCGTCGAGCACGCTCACGACGAGCCCGCGGGTGTCCGTGTCGAGGTGGGTGGCCACCTCGCGGTAGAAGTCGCTGGCGATGGAGTCGCCCACGTAGGCCTTGACCAGGCCCTCCAGCCAGTCCGACGGGGCGGTCTGGCGGTGGAAGTCGTCGACGCCCTTCGCGAAGGGCTCCATCGCGGCGGTGGCGTCCTCGTCGATCGCGGTGAGCCGGTCGCGCAGGCGCTCGAAGTGGTGGAACTCGGCGGAGGCCATCTTCGCGAGCTCGGCCTTGTCCCCGAGGGTGGGCGCGAGCTTCGCGTCCTCCGCGAGGCGTTCGAAGGCCGCGAGTTCGCCGTACGCGAGCGCCCCGAGCAGATCCACCACGGCGGCCCGGTACTGCGGCGAGGCGGAGGCCGTGGCCCAGTCCTGGGCGGCGATGCCGGCTGCCTCGGAGGGGGCGCTTTCGTCGGCGGGCGATGCGTTTTCAACGGTCGACATGCTCCGCACAATAGCTCGCCGAAAGGCACCGTGAACCACCTGCTCAGTCCACGTAAACGCGCCTACCTGGTGAATTCACCCGACACAGCTGCGAGATTCCGGGGTACAGTGGTAATGCGCCTGCCGAACACTCGGCGGGCCATCCGAATGAGGATGCCCGGTCGGTGGCCCGATCGGCTCCACCCGACCGCCCTCGGCGTGATGCGCACGTTCATACGTCGCCTCCCACGAGGGGCCCCCTCAGCGGCATAAAGCGCCTGAGCGATGGCTCGTGGTCCCGCGCAGCTTCGTACGTACGTAGTAGTACTGCAAGCCCGGCACGGTACGACCCCCTTCGCCGCCTCGCGCCGCGTCTCACAGAAGAGGCAGCACCCTGACTACGTTCCGAGACCTCGGGATCTTTCCCGAGACGGCCGAAGCCCTTGAGGCCGTCGGCATTGTGTCCCCCTTCCCGATCCAGGAGATGACCCTCCCCGTCGCCATGTCCGGCACGGACGTCATCGGCCAGGCCAAGACCGGTACCGGCAAGACGCTCGGTTTCGGCCTCCCCCTGCTGGAGCGCGTCGTCGTTCCCGCGGACGTCGAGGCCGGCCGTTCCACGCCGGATCAGCTCACCGACGCCCCGCAGGCCCTCGTGGTGGTTCCGACCCGCGAGCTCTGCACCCAGGTCACCAACGACCTCCTCACCGCGGGCAAGGTCCGCAACGTCCGCGTCCTCGCCATATACGGCGGCCGCGCGTACGAGCCGCAGGTCGAGGCGCTCAAGAAGGGCGTCGACGTCATCGTCGGCACCCCGGGCCGCCTGCTCGACCTGGCCGGACAGAAGAAGCTGGACCTCTCCAAGGTCAAGGCCCTCGTCCTCGACGAGGCCGACGAGATGCTCGACCTGGGCTTCCTGCCCGACGTCGAGCGGATCATGAGCTACCTGCCGGCCAAGCGTCAGACGATGCTGTTCTCGGCGACCATGCCGGGTGCGGTCATCGGACTGGCCCGCCGCTACATGACCCAGCCGACGCACATCCGCGCCGTCTCCGAGGACGGTGAGGGCGCGACCGTCGCCAACACCACGCAGCACGTCTTCCGTGCGCACAACATGGACAAGCCGGAGCTCGTCTCCCGCATCCTGCAGGCCGAAGGCCGCGGGCTCGCCATGATCTTCTGCCGCACCAAGCGCACGGCGGCCGACATCGCCGAGCAGCTGGAGAAGCGCGGCTTCGCCTCCGGCGCCGTCCACGGCGACCTGGGCCAGGGCGCCCGCGAGCAGGCGCTGCGCGCCTTCCGCAACGGCAAGGTCGACGTGCTGGTCTGCACCGACGTCGCCGCGCGCGGTATCGATGTCGAGGGTGTCACCCACGTCATCAACTACCAGACGCCCGAGGACGAGAAGACCTTCCTGCACCGCGTGGGCCGCACCGGCCGCGCGGGCAAGAAGGGCATCGCCGTCACCCTGGTCGACTGGGACGACATCCCGCGCTGGCAGCTGATCAACAAGGCGCTGGAGCTGGACTTCCACGACCCGGTGGAGACGTACTCCACGTCCCCGCACCTGTACGAGCAGATGAACATCCCGGCCGGCACCAAGGGCGTCCTGCCGCGTGCCGAGCGCACGCGGGCCGGCCTGAAGGCCGAGAACCTGGAAGACCTGGGCGAGACCGGCGGCCGCGGTGGCCGTGGCGGTCCGGGCGGTGGCCGTGACAGCGGCCGCGACGGCGGTCGCGACCGTGGTCGCGATGCCGGCCGCGACGGTGGACGTGACGGTGGCCGCGGCGTGGTCGCCCCGGTCGCCGCCGAGGAGCGTCCCGCCCGCGCGCCGCGCCAGCGCCGCCGTACCCGTGGCGGCTCGGACTCGGGCGCCGAGCTCCTGACCCCGGTGACCACCGAGGCCACGCCGGTCAGCCCGGTCGCCGCGCCCGTCGCCGCGCCCGCCGCGGCGGTGCAGGCACCGGAGGCTCCGGCCGCCGACGAGGCGCGCAAGCCGCGCCGTCGCCGGACCCGGTCGGCCGCCCCGGCCGCCACCTTCGTCGCCCCCGCGACGGCGCTGGAGCCCCTGGCCCCGTTCGTCAGGGAGCCGGAGCCGGACTTCCAGATCGCCCCGCCGGTCGAGCCGGTCCGGGAGCGCCGCACCGGCGCCGCCCGCACCAGCGCCCCGCGGAGCAGCGCCCCGCGTGCCCGTGCCCCCCGCAAGGCCGCGGCCGCTCCGGCCGCCGCCCCGGTGGCCGAGGTCGTCGCCCAGGCCGCCGTGGTCGAGGCTCCGGCCGCTCCGGTCGTCGCGCCGGTCGTCGCCGCGGTCGCGGTCGCCGAGGAGGCCCCGGCCAAGCCGAAGCGCACGCGGACCCGCAAGGTCGCCGCTGCCGCCCCGGCCGCCGAGGTCGTCGCCGAAGCCGCCGCCCCGGTGGCGGAGGAGGCTCCGGTCAAGCCGAAGCGCACCCGCACCCGCAAGGTCGCGGCCGTCGCCCCGGAGGCTCCGGCCGTCGAGGCCGCCGCCGTGGCCGAGGAGGCTCCGGTCAAGCCGAAGCGCACGCGGACCCGCAAGGCCGTCGCCGCGGTGGAGACCCCGGAGGCGTAACGCCCTGGCGAGGGGCCCGGTCCCCCTTTGAGGGGGACGGGGACACCAGAGTACCCCGGGAACCAGGAGAGATCCCCTACAAAAATAAAGGGCAGTGAACCCTGG